>JAFGMS010000261.1 GCA_016927375.1 Anaerolineae bacterium | reverse complement strand
GAAAGAAGAAACTACCACCTTATTCCGCTCACTTTTTGGCCTTAAAAATGGGGGGCAACTTACTTGATCAATCGTATATAATTAATACAAAGTGTTGTTTATCCATCATAATGAATGTAGAGAGGGAGGGATATGAACCGCTTTATAAGTTTCGTGTCTGGTATTTTGAGCGGCGCGTTAGTGGGGGCTGTAGTCGCCATTCTCTTTGCTCCTGCCTCTGGTAAGGAGATGATCGGCGACGTGCAGGGACGTGCTGACCGGTTGTTAGATGATTTCAAATCGACAGTTGCACGTGAGCGACAGCGGTTCGAAGATGAACTTGCATCATTCAAGCGTGGTGAAATCCAGGTCTCCTGACCCGACTGTCTTGACAACGACAAAGTGATATCGAGGGAGGGCTTAGCGCAGCTGTCCCTCTTTAGTTGCGTGGAGCAATCGGCGGCCGTTATTGAGACATAGGATTGATCTCGATCTGGTACTCTGCCGACTCGGTGGTGTAGCGTGTCAGGCCTGAAACCACCAGCGTTGCTGCTTGCCGGCTGCCGACCTCGATAGTCATCTCGCCCTGGTTGTTTGCATTGAGTGGGAAGGGAAGCACCGCAACTGAGCCATCACCGACAGGAAGGACGACCTGGACCAGGAAGCGTTGGGGCAGAATGTTGTTGTGGCGCACGAAGCCCTGGGCATCCCACTCACCTGTGCCCTGTTCGGCATCATCACAGAAGTCTATTTCAGTAATACAGATGTTATCTACAGCCATGCCGGGCTGGTTCACGGCATCGTCGGTGATCATCTCGAAGCGCAAAAGGATCTTGCCCCCGGCATAGGCGCTCAGATCGATCACTTCATGCAGCCAGCCTTCCGAGTTGGCATCCGGTTGTGCCATGCTCCTCCCCGTATATCCCAGGCCATAGGCATTGCCCTGCGGATTATGATCGGTGGTGTAGCGACCCTCCAGGATCGTCCAGGTTCGCCCATCGTCGGTGGACACTTCGATGTAACCGTAATCCCACCCTTCTTCAATCAGGTACCATAAATCGAACTCAAGTTGTGCCTCAGAAACACCGGTTAAATCAAACTGGCGTGTCAGGGTCATGTCACTGATGTCGCCCCGGTTGGACCACCACACGAACGAATCGAATGTAGCCGGGTCGGCATCGGTGTTGGTTGTATTGGCCGGGATGATCCTTGTTTGTGTCATGCCTTCAAACCTGATAGTCAGATCGCCTGGGCCAGATAAGTTAATGTAGTCGGTTCCGTATTGGTGCACCTGGAAAGATGTCAGCGGCACGGGGTATGCATTGAACTCCTGCGCGATTCCCGCCGTGGGTAGATTGGGATTGCTGGCGTGCGCGTAGATGCCCGGCGGCACATCCGGGTCTTGCAGCCAGTTGGCGAGCACCCACTCGCCGAAGAAGCGGTCAGCGTCCATCGCCGGATCGAGACTGCTGAGGGTGTTATCCATGGCGATCAATCCGTTGGCCGGATCAGCTGCCAGTGTGCGGACCGCTTCAGGGCCAAAGCGATCCAGGTAGTAGGCCATAAACACATAGGCAGCGCCATAATAGGGCATAGGGTTACCATCTTCCGGCCAGGTGTTCAGTTGGAGGTCGGGATTCTGGAAAAATGCGGATGTTCCATCTGATGGCCCATAACCATTCACAAAGGCCGCCAGCTCGCTCAGGCCCTCACTCATCCAGCCATCTTCATTCCGGTCGATGTTCCAGCCAATCATGTGCTGGAATTCATGCGCCAGCACGCCGCCATAGAGATCTTCACCCCATCTGAGGGCATCAACGCTGATATAAAATATCTCACGCTCGTTGGAGTAGGGAACAACGCTGGCCGGGTATTCGCTGGGGCTGTAAAAATACCCCAGCACACTCCCGCCCAGTTGTGTGGAGTGCAGAATGTGCAGCCGGACATCGCCATCGATGCCGGGGGAAGCCTCGACGCCAAAATAGGTATGGTTGGTAGGGTAGGTTTCTTCTTCAAAGCGATCTGCCGCCGCGATGAGCATATTACTATTGTAAGAAACGCCTTCCTCAACCCACATAGCTACATGATCGGTCATGTAGACGAGCTCTGCTGTAATCTGGTGATACGATTCGGTATCGTCATTGTTTACCCAGAAAGTGTCTGTATCACCAATCTTGTAGGAAGGAGGATCAGCAGAGGCTGTTGATGGAGGAGGGGCACCCTCGAAACGCTGAGCCAGCTCGTAGAGATCTCGCGGCGGAATTTCGGCAGAAGTCAGATCGGCCAGGATGCTAGGTGAGGTGGAAACAGCCGGCGTTGGGAACGGCTCAGCTTTTGATTCTGATGTAGCGTTGGCCTCGTTGCTTTCCCGCGGAATAGCTGGCGCGTCTGTAATAGGCAGCTGGGTGCACAAGCAAGCTCCTACTACCAACATGCTGATAGGCACAACCAGGTGATGCAGGATACGGTCGATGGGATGAGAAGTCGAGTCTATTTTCATGGTGGTGATTATATCAGATTTTGGGGTGATTCTTTATCGGAAGTTGGGAGGGTACATTCAGTCTTTTATCTGACCATCATTTTGGGAGACGGATTTGTAACCTGCAATGTCCCCAGGAATTTATAAAAATTCACAAATATTCTCTTCCAATTGCCATACAATAGTGTAAGTACGGGTTTTTGCTGCTTTCTTAAATACTCATTGTTGGAATGGTGATTGATGGCTATATCTAGTGCGCTTAATGACCGAGGACATGTTCTCACCGACGGTTTTCCAGAGAACGGCAAATCAAAGGAGAGAAGGCCTAAATCTGCCCCTGATATGTTGCTCACCCAGCGGATAACGAAGTTCTTTGCCGATCGCACAAAGCCGGCAGACTTAAGCACCACATATCCTGGAGCGCTTGGGGAATTGGCTGGAGAGAAGACCTCCGATACACCCTGGCAAATATTGTTTCAAGCTGTTAATGACCCTGAACCTAAATACATAGGGTTGGACATCTTAGGGCTGGCAGTAATAGGCCGTGCCGATCCGGAGAGCGGCACACAGCCCGATCTCGACTTGACGCCTTATGAAGGACAATCCAACGGTGTCTCGCGTCGTCACGCTGTCCTGATGCCGACCGATGAAGGACTGTGCCTGATCGATCTGGATAGCGCTAATGGTACATGGATCGGTGGAAAGTATTTGCGGCCTGGGCAGAAATATCGCCTACGCAGCGGCGACATGGTCGAGTTTGGATCTCTGAAGCTAATGGTCCGGGTAATCGGTTCTACAACACGAGGGCTGAGTATTCGTTCCACAACACAGACGCGTAACAAGCCGCCACAACGATAGGAGGCTTGTTCTCGCCTGTTTCTTTGTGGAGCCGGTTGGGTAAATCGGGAAGCTGAATTTGTCTTTTGTTGACAGTAGGTTGAGTGCCGCAAGCTGAGTTGCAGGAGTTGTGAGACAAGAACACAGAGCGATGTCGCCCTGTGTTCTTGTCTCATGCAGCATGACGCCGAAGTGCGTAATCTTGCCTGATAGCGGCTTTTCCCTTAAACTGACTGATAGGCTCTGATGAGACTTTCATCTGGTTGCTATGGCGCTGCCGGGAGTCCACACACGGGGGCCGGACATCCTGATTTCATCAATTGATAGGTCCACTATGCTTCAATCGCCATTCATGTTGTTATTCAGCGACGAAGTGCTTTTTGATCGTCATTTATTAGCCAGAAAGATGCCGGATGCGACAGCGTTGGTCATGATCTCGCATTTTGGCGGCTCGACCCAGAGTTGGGTCGATGCTTACAGGCAAATCCTCAAAGATTGGGAGAGCTATTGGGTCGATCTCAACCTTGATGCGGAAGATTCGGTTGAGCAGTGGCGAGAAGGTCGCTGGCGGGTGGCACGCGCGCTGTTTCGGTTGACCAACCGGCCTCTGCCTGGCGAAGATGATATTCCCTTGCATCTGGACAAATTACCTCGAGAGATAGGGCAAAATTGCCAGGTCTGGCATCCTGGCGCCCCCGAAGGCCTGCGTGGGCTTGCCGATCTGGGCGTGAAGCTGGGGCTTCTGTCTCCATCATTGGCTGCGCCGCTGCTTTGGGGCATGTTCAGTGCTGCCGGGTTGGAAGAATTGGTTGATGTGGTGCTTGGCCCTGACGAGCTGGGACAGGTAGGGCTCGATGGTCTTTACTGGGAAAGGCTGGAAGCGCTGGCTCAGGCCGAGCCTGGTTATTGCCTGCTCGTTCATCCGAACCGGCAGCCTCCCATTAAAGCGCCTACTCTGCTGCCTCCTTCTGATCTGGCACGTCTGCCCAACCTGGCCTCTCGCTTTGAGGGACTGTAGATGTTGGCGCTCTCCATCCCCGGTAAGGGCGATTTGGTACTTCGCCATATTGTGCTTGATGTCAACGGGACATTGGCCATCGATGGCTGCCTGATCGATGGCGTGGCAGAGCGGCTCGATGCGCTCAAGGAGCAGCTTGAAATCCATCTCCTTACCGCCGATACGCATGGCAAGCAGGCTGCTATCGATGCCAGACTGGGTTTCGCAGCTGACCGGGTTGCACCGGGCGGCGAGGCTGAGCAAAAGGCTGAATTTGTCGAGCGGCTGGGCGGCGAGCATGTCATAGCCGTTGGTAATGGAGCCAACGATGCCGGGATGCTTCGAGCAGCAGCTGTGGGCATTGCCGTACTGGGACCGGAGGGTTTGAGCAGCGCTGCTCTGCAAGCTGCTGATGTGATTGCTCCGTCTATCCTCAATGCGCTGGACATGCTGCTTGTACCCGGGCGCATGGTGGCGACGCTGCGGCGCTAAAAGCAGCAAGACACGGGTATGTTTCCTCTCCTACCAGGATCTAATTGATTGAAATCGGCCAACTATCTTGATTCTATAGGAATTTCCTTTTGCGAATGACAGTCGCTTGTGCCCGAGTGGATTCCCGCTTTCGCGGGAATGACAGGCAGCCCGGCAGCGTGGATGTACTGGACAACAAGACAGGTAACGATTGGATAATT
>JAFGMS010000260.1 GCA_016927375.1 Anaerolineae bacterium | reverse complement strand
GAATGGGCAGGAGAGGCTCCTTGTGCTTCCAAACGAAGGATCGACGAAGGATCGACGGATCTGGAACGAAGAGCGCCTCTTTGAGCATAGCAACATCAGGAGGTTACTAAAGTTGACATTGTCAAAGTAATTACATGGTAGGTAGCATATTGCATCTGGTAGGAAACGTTCTGCAACACAGAGGAGTGGCTCATGAGCAAAAGCTCACCAACGGGAATGAAAATAGCAACGGCTTGCCGGTGATTGTGGCGTATGGATTCCCGCGAAGGCGGGAATGACAGTACTGATGTGGTTATTCAGGTAGAGTACCCGGATTCAATAGTAAAGGTTCATAAGCGGGAGTGACAATCGGTATGGCGGCGTGGTGATTTGATACTCATGCCTCATGTCTCGTCATTCACTTCCGGTTTTTTCTTTATCAAATCCACAAACTTGTTATACTCTTCATCGTCATTGGGTTAGAAGTAATTCTGTTCAATAAAAGCCAGGAGCCAAGATGGATGATCGTAAAAGGCTGTGGGTTGTTATTGGGGCAATAGGCGCAGGTATGTGTGGTTTGGCCTGTATGGTTGCCCTTGTGCTTGCGTTTATAAATGGATCGGGAATATCTATGTTTGCCGGACCGGCTTCCGGCGGTAGCCTTGCGATAGGCTCCACAGCACCGGACTTCGAGCTCCCTGCCCTCGACGGGGGTACGATCACGCTCAGCCAGTACCAGGGCAGCCCGGTGCTGCTCGCGCTAGGCGCTACGTGGTGCTCGGATTGCGAGGTTGCTGCACCCAGGCTCCAGAAGCTTTACGAAAACTACCCTGACCTGGTTGTATTGGCAGTGAACAGCAACGAGGATGTAGGTACAGTACAGGAATTCGCCGACAAACACGGTTTGACCTATCCCATCGCATTGGATGAGGACGGGGAGGTCATGCGCCGTTATGGCATCCTGGCCATCCCCTCCCTGTTTTTCATCGACAGAGACGGCGTGGTTCAGACAATACTGGTCGAAACCTACTCCAACAGGCGTGAGAGGAAGGCCCTGACGACTATCGGCATTACGCCGTGAGGTTTTTGGTTTACAAGTAGACAGGTGCGAAAAGAGTGGTATAGAACTGCCGGCGCATGCCCTATCAGCTTGTTCATGCACCCTGTTTTGGCTCGATTGCTGGAAAGATACGAGGAAAGATGGATAATCAAAAATGGCTTTGGATTGTTCTTGGTCTGGCAGGCGCAGGGATATGCTCTTTGGCGTGTATTGCCGTGGCGGCCATCGGCATAGTTATGTTTGGCGTCGCTGTCCCTTTCACAGGCATGCCGAAGCATGCGTCGATCACACCCTCACCCGGCTCAACAGCGCCGGATTTTGAACTGACCACTCTCGATGGGGATACAGTGTCTCTCGGTCAGTTCCGCGGCAGTCCGGTGTTGCTTGATTTCAGCGCTACGTGGTGCTCTGACTGCCAGGACACTGCCCCCAGGATCCAAGAGTTGCGCGAGACATACACGGATCTGGTCATATTGTCTGTATATAGCGGAGAAAATGTCAGCACAGTTCAGGAATTCACCGACGAATATGGCTTGACTTGCCCAATTGCCCTAGACCATAAAGGAAGGATCTCCGATCTGTACCACATCTTGGCGATCCCCACCCTATTTTTCATCGACAGCAATGGCGTCATCCAGGATGTGATCATCGAAGACTACTCCGACGCCCGCATGGCGGAAGCCCTGGACAAGATCGGGATAAAGCAGTGATAGACGATTACACAGCAAATCGTTGGAGGGGCTGAGGTATGAGGGCCAAGTAAAAGTCCACAGGCCTGAGTTCAAAGAGAGAAGCCGTTGGCTAACAATCAGCTTGTGCTCTCCCGTCGATCTTTCAGGACCACACATTTACGTTTTACTCTTTACGTTCTTTCCTTTGACAACTTTAAGGACGTGCCGTACCCATGACTGACAATGCAACCCCGATCCGCCGGCAGTATCTTGATATCAAAAAGCAGTTCCCCGATGCCATTGTTTTCTTCCGGCTGGGTGACTTCTACGAGACGTTCGATGCGGACGCTGAGACGGCAGCACGCGAGCTGGACATCGTGCTGACCAGCCGCAACATCTCCAAGACCAAGCGTGTGCCGATGGCCGGTGTGCCGCACCACGCCGCCGAGAACTACATCGCCCGTTTGATCGAGAAGGGCTATCACGTGGCCGTCTGCGAGCAGGTCGGCGACGAGCCGCTGAACGGGCTGATGCCGCGTGAGGTGGTGCGTGTCGTCACGCCGGGCACCGTCACTGAGCCGTCGCTGCTGCCCGAGAAACGCAACCACTACCTGGTGGCCGTCTCACCCATCTACGATACCGATTCGACCATTCCGGTAGGCGTCGGGCTGGCCTATGCCGACGTCTCGACCGGCGAGTTCTCCGCTACCCAGTTCGTCGATGGCGACGTGAATGGGCAGATGCAGCAGGAGCTCGCCCGGCTGGCCCCGCGTGAGTGCCTGCTGCCGACAAGCATCATCGAGGAGGGCATCTTCTCAACTGACATCGACGAGATACATGTCACGCCTCTGCCGGATTGGCGCTTCGAGATCCAGACGGCCGCTGAGGCGCTCAAGCGGCACTTCGCCGTGCAGAGCCTGGCTGCCTATGGTCTCGATGGGCTGGCTCTGGCAACCGGCGCGGCCGGGGCGCTGCTGGCCTATCTGCAAGAGACCCAGCGCAATGCCTTGAGCCATCTGTCTCGCATCACCGCCTACACCACCGATGAGTACATGGCGCTCGATGCGGCTACCCGGCGCAACCTGGAGCTGACCGAGACCATCCGCGGGCGTCAGACGCGCGGCTCGCTGTTGGGCATCCTCGATCGCACGGTGACGGCCATGGGCGGTCGACTGCTGCGCGATATCATCAGCCGTCCACTGCTCGACCTCCCGCGTCTCCAGCGGCGCCTCGACCTGGTCGAAGCCCTGTTCGTCGATGGGATACTGCGGGGTCAGGTCATCGAGGCGCTGCGGGACGTCGGCGACATCGAGCGGGTGACCAACCGCATTCTGACCGGCGCAGCCGGCCCGCGCGAGCTGATCGCCCTGAAGGAGACACTGGAAAGCGTCCCGCACTTGCGTGGGCTGCTCATCGGGCAGGGGCAGGCGCTGCGTGACCTTGCCCACCGGCTTGACCCGGTCGAGGACGCGGCTGAGCTGATCGCCCGGGCGCTGGTCGATGAGCCGCCGGCCACCACCAACACCATCGGCCTGATCCGGGACGGCTACTCACCGGACCTCGACGCCATCATCCATTCCAGCGAGGATGCACGGACCTGGATCAACAGCCTGGAGCGCATCGAGCGCGAGCGGACGGGGATCAAAACGCTCAAGGTCGGCTACAACAAGGTCTTCGGCTACTACATCGAGATCACCAAAGCCAACGCCGATATGGCCCCCGAAGACTACATCCGCAAGCAAACGCTGGTCAACGCCGAGCGCTATATCACCCCGGAGATGAAAGAAGTCGAGGTGCGGCTGCTCAACGCCGACGAGGAGATCCATGCCATCGAGGTCCGGCTTTACAAAGAGCTGCTCCGGCAGGTGGCCGGTTTCAGCGAGGCGCTGCTGGCCACCGCGCGGGCGCTGGCCCGGCTGGATGTCTGCGCCGCCCTGGCCGAAGTAGCTGCCCGGCAGGGCTACGTGCGCCCACAGCTGGTCGAGGACAACGGGCTGGACATCCGCGGCGGGCGCCACCCGGTGGTCGAGCAGTGGCTGACCGCCGAGCGCTTCGTCCCCAACGACACACATTTCTCGACTGAAGAGCGGCTGCATGTCATCACCGGCCCGAATATGTCAGGTAAGTGCATTGCGGACAACACGTTGATCTTCACCGACCAGGGCCTATTGCCAATCGAGGCACTGAAGCCCACGGTGTCTCCTGTGGACGAGTTCGTTCCACTGCGCTGCCACATTCGAGGAAAAGATGGTTTTGCATACAGCGACCGTTATTACAACGGCGGCATGTCTCAAACTATTCGATTGGAGACAGCGACGGGGTTCGTCCTGGAAGGAACGCCTGAGCACCCCATCTGGGTTCGCTCCGCCGATGGCAATGAAGGTTGGAAGCAGTTGGCCGACATCGGTCAGGATGATTACGTCGCCATTGAGCGGAACATCAACCTATGGGGGAAGGGAACCAAGCTTACCACCCTACCAACAACTACCCGGATGCGGTGCTATCCGCTTCCCACACGCTTGAACCGTGACCTGGCTTACTTATTTGGCTTGTTGATCGGTAATACTGTGCTCAACTATCGCAGTCATTTTACCCTGATTACATCCCACAACTACCTGTCTGGCGAATTCGTGCGTATTATGCGGGAGCAATTTAGCTACACCGCTAAAGTGCAGTCGAATGGCAGGAACTGTCCTGTCTACAGCACCTTTCTACGCACCTTCCTGGCCGAGAATGGGCTGACGTACGAAGACGTCATCAATAAGCGCATACCGGAGTGTATCTTGCGCGCGCCACGTAAGCTGGTCATCGCCTTCTTGCAAGGGCTGTTCGATACGCGAGGTACAGCGGACAAACGCCATGGTGCCATTTCACTTTCTCTATCTTCGCTTTGTGTCATTCGGCAAACACAAAAACTTCTCTTGAACTTGGGTATTGTCGCTCTCTTCCAAGCCAGGCCGGATACGGCCAAGTCAGGTTACCGCCTCATCTTGCGAGGCGAGGACGCTATTCTCTTCTCCCAAATCATCGGATTCCGGCTGTCGGAAAGACAGAGACGCGCGCAGTTACGATCGACGCGGCGCACACCCAACAAAGGTGGGATCATACCTTATCTCAATCCTTTGTTAAAGGATATTCAGGCCCGCATCGTGGCCAAGAAGGATAAGCCAATCACACTGGGACAAGCCAAGCGCATCAGTTCGATCTTCTACAACTACGTTCCCAGAAGGAACCACCTGTCATACCAACAACTGGCCGATCTGATCCAATACTGCCAGCAAAGCGGCGTCGATTGCCACGAGCTTGAGGAAATCAACGCCCGGCACTACTACTACGACCAAGTCAATACCATAACCAATGGGGAGGCACAGGTTTACGATCTGTCGGTGCCCGATGGCCACTCCTTTATCGCCAACGGCTTCATCAGCCACAATTCCACCTACCTGCGTCAGGTAGCCTTGATTACGTTGCTGGCTCAGGTCGGCAGCTTCGTCCCGGCGGACGAAGCAACCATCGGGCTGGTCGACCGCATCTTCACGCGCATCGGCGCGCAGGATGAGATCCACGCCGGGCAGTCCACCTTCATGGTCGAGATGGTCGAGGCGGCGGTGATCCTTCAGCAGAGCACACCCAAGAGCCTGATCATCCTGGATGAGATCGGCCGCGGCACCAGCACCTACGATGGGCTGGCCATCGCCCGTGCAGTGGTCGAGTACCTGCACAACAACCCGCGCTTGGGCGGCAAGACGCTCTTCGCCACCCACTATCACGAGCTGACCGAGATGGAGAACATCCTGCCGGGCGTAATGAACTACAACGTGGCGGTGGCCGAGGAAGGCGATCAGGTGGTGTTCTTGCACAGCATCCGTCCCGGCAAGGCCGATAAAAGCTACGGTATTCACGTGGCGCAGCTGGCCGGGGTGCCTAAGCCAGTGGTGCAGCGCGCCGCCGAGATCTTGAGAGAACTGGAAGCCCAGCGCAACGTCTGGGAGATCAACCAGGAGCCGGCAACGCAGATATCGTTCATCCAAAGCGGCCCGCACCCGGTGATCGATGAGCTGCGCAAGCTAAAGGTCGACGAGATGTCACCCATCGATGCGATTACGAGGCTGTATGAGCTGCAAAAGCGGGCGATGAATGACGAGTGATGCGTGATGCGTGAACAAATCACAGATTCGCTAGTTACGGATACATATCCGTAACTCGTGTTTGCCGGATATTCATCCGGCGGCGCGCCCAAGACACGCATAAGCTTGAT
>JAFGMS010000259.1 GCA_016927375.1 Anaerolineae bacterium | reverse complement strand
TTTTAGCTTTTCAAGCTGCGATTTGTGATCTCAGGCTGTGAACTCGTCACGTCTTATGTTTTACCTGTTTACCCATTTACCTTTTGCGCATCCCTTATGGCCACAGTAAAGAGTGCCAGATAGCTGAGCCGTTACGATTCTAGCGTATACAGTGCATTGTGGCGGGAGGATCATATGCGAAGAACGATTGGTGTGGTAAGCATCGTGGGGTTGTTCTTCCTGGCAGCCTGCCGATCTCAGCTCTCTTCTCCCCAGACGGGGCATCAGATTCCATCTCCTGTATCCCAATATGATCCCGCCAACGATCCCTTCACTGCCGAGCGCGCAATGATGGTTCAGGAGGGTATTATCGGTTGGGGTGTAGAAGATCAGACGGTGATCGATGTGATGCGGCGGGTGCCGCGTCATCTCTTCGTGCCGGAGAAGTATCTCTACCAGGCCTACGAGAACCATCCTCTGCCTATCGGTTACGGGCAGACCATCTCCCAGCCCTACATCGTGGCGCTGATGACCGAAGCGCTTGCGCTGGAACCGGGTGATGTGGTATTAGAGATCGGGACGGGTTCCGGCTATCAGGCGGCGGTGCTGGCCGAGATCGTCCGGCAGGTCTATAGCATCGAGATTGTCGGCGCGCTGGCCGAACGGGCCGCGGAAAAGCTGGCGATGTTGGGATACGACAATATTGAGGTCGTGCACGCCGACGGCTACTATGGCCTGGAAGAACATGTCCCCTTTGATGCCATCATCGTCACCGCCGCGCCCGATCACGTGCCGTCTCCGCTTCAGACGCAGCTGGCCGACGGCGGTAAGCTGGTGATCCCGGTCGGGCCGGTGGGAGGGTACCAGGAGCTGTGGCTGATCGAGCGGGACGGCGATGAATTCACCACCACCAGCCTGGGCGGGGTGAGCTTCGTGCCGCTGACCCGGGATGTGAGGGACGAGTAGGAGCAGCAATAAGGGTTATTCCTACGAGATCTGCTCGACCCGCCGTTCTTCATTGTGGGGTTGATCTTGCACGACCGGCAGCGTGAAGCTGAAGGTGCTCCCTTCGCCTGCTACTCCCGTGCTTTCTACATCAACTTCACCGCCCATTCTGTCTACAATCCGCTGCACAATCGAAAGCCCCAGACCAAACCCTGAGAGGTGGGTTTGATCTAGCCGCTCGAAGGGTTTGAACAGGCGGGCCTGCTTTTCAGAGGTTAACCCAGGGCCATTGTCGTGTACCCAGAAGCGTATGCTGTCATCATTCTCCTCTATGCCCAGCTCAACGTGGGGCGGCTGACCACCGTATTTGATCGCGTTGCTGATATAGTTGATCCACACTTCTTCGACCCAGGGAGCATACCCCATTGCTTCCGGCCAGCGTTCGGGGTAGACAATCTCAGCGTGCGATTCATTGATCATAGGGGCCAGACGCCGCTTGATATCGGTCATGATGCTGGCCATGTTCAGCGGGTGCATTTTGACCTCCGCCCGGCGCAGCCCGGCCAGCAGCATCAATTCCTCGATGATGTTATCCATCTTCAGGCCCAGCTGCTTGATGATCTGTACCATCTGCAGCGCTTCTTCCTCGGATGGCGGGTTCTCTTGATCCTCCAACACATAAGAAAAGCCGATGATGTTGTTGAGCGGGTTCTTGAGGTCATGCGCGACAGTGTGCCCAAAGGCATCGAGCTCTTCGTTGCGAGCCTGGAGCTCGGCGTTAGATTGGCGGATCGCTTCTTCTGTCCGCCTGCGCTCGACGATCTCCCAGACGACATCGGCAACATAGGCAACAAGATCGATGTCCTGCTCGTTGTAGTTTGTAGGCTTGTTGCCGACACCAAGAATAGACACGATCCGCCCATCACGCATCGTGGGCACGACCAGCTCACGTGCTACTTCGGCGTGGCCGTCCGGCATACCCTTGCGATGGGGTAGCGCAGCATAGTCGTTGTGGATCACCGGCTTCTGTTGGTGGACGCAGTCAACCCATACACCCGCCTGATCGATAGGGTAATGCAGGTCTTTTCCTTCTGCCTTTCAGAATTCTTGCTGGGTGCGGGTAGACCAGGCCTGGAGTGAAAGCGTGTTCTGATCTTCTTCAACAAAGTGGTAAAAGCTGATTGGACTGTTAGTCAGCTCCCCGATTTCATCGAGCGCTTTCTGCATCAGTGCGCTGACTGAGTGAGTGTTGGCATATTCCCATAATCTCAAGCGCAGCCGGACGATTTCCTCTGCCCGTCTATGCTCGGTGATATCGCGAACAACACTGCCGATCATAAAGCCCCGATCGGTCCGGATTGGAAAGGTAACACTTTGGACGAATCGATAGGTCCCATCAGGATGTTGATATCTGGTGTCTATCAATTCCCCCAACCATGGCGCCTGTCCTGCCCGTAAGACCTCCGTGGCCATTTCTTCGATTTCCCGGTAATGGTCCGGTGTTTTTCGTGCTTCGAAGCCCAGCCGGAATTGAGCGTCCCAGACGGGTTCGCCGATTACCTCAGATGCTTTCAGACCCGTGATATGCTCCATAGCCGGGTTCCATGTGATAATGAGTCCCTGCTCGTCGGTGACGGTAACGCCATCGGGAGATTGCTCGACAATACCACGCAGTTTCCGCTCACTCTGGCGCAGGGCATCCTCTGCCCGTCTGCGCTCGGTGACATCGTGAACCATGCCAATGGAACGCACTACTTTTCCTGACGGATCTCGCGCATGCTTGCATTTCTCATGAACATAACGGATCTCGCCAGTGTTTTTTCTCACGATCCGGTGTTCGACTTCATAAGTGTCGCGCTCCTCACGGATCGAGCCGGAATAGGCTTCGTCTACTACCGCGCGATCATCCGGATGCACCATTTCGAGAAATGCCTCGTAAGTTGCATCGAACGCCTGCGGCTCCAGGCCGAATATTCGGTACACTTCATCCGACCATGTCAACCGCTTGCTGCTGAGATCCAGCTCCCAGCTGCCTAAATGGGCGATCTCCTGCGACATTTTAAGGTGTTCTTCACTCTGACGTAGTGCCTCTTCTGCCCGCTTGCGGGCAGTGATATCCCGTACAACGGACAGCATATAGGTTTCAGTGCCCAAATAGATGATTTCTCCGGAATAGAGACCGCTCACGATTGCGCCGGACTTGATGCGGAAATCATATTCTTTGTCGTGGATACTGCGCTTATCTCTTAGCTCGGCGACACATTGTTCCCGGTCTTGCGGGTTGGCCCAAAGGCCCAGGTCTATTACCGTGCTGGACAGCGCCTCCTCGTCCAAATACCCCGTGAGGCGACAGAAGCCCTCGTTGACCTCAGTGATCTGCCCGTCACTCAGGCGGGAGATGAAAATGGCATCCGGGCTGGAATAAAACGCTTTGAAGAATTTCTCCTCGCTTGATCGCAATGCACTCTCGACCTGCTCGCGCTCGGTGATGTCACGCTCAAGATCGACAAACAGGCGCTGGTTGACCATCAGCGGTAGGCTGAAGGCGAGCATGATGAATGGCAGCTGGTAGGCAAAAAGCAGCACTGTATCGAGGCTGTCAGGACGAAAGAACCCATTCTCAGGCGGCGCCACCAAATCGACAATGATGCGAACAACACTGATGAGACAAAAAGCCACAAATATAATGCCCACGGTGCGGGTGATCGGGCGCATCTCGACATCCACCCTTTTAAGCATCAGCCACGCGGCCTGGGCAAATAACACCAGCAAACCCAGCGAGAGGTTGATGTTACGAGCAGCCAGACTGGGTTGGAAGATCGAGAAGTATGTGTGAACGGCAGCGAAAATCACCAACAAGATGAGATTGTGAACTTGTTGGCTTCGTCTATCCACAAAGCTTTCAAGTCCTACATACAGGAGTAGGGTTCCCAGCATCAGCGAGGTATTGCCGGCTACCATGGACAGGATATCCGGTGCTATGCCGCGCAGCGCGATCAGCGTAATGGCCGCCAGCTGCATGGCAAAGCCGGCCAGCCAGGAGCCAAGCCCGGTAAAGTGTTTGCGATTTTGAAGCCACAGAAGAGCTATGAGACCAACGCAGACTGCGTTGCTGGCGGCATAGCTGAGAAAAACGGTTCTCATGTCAACGAGGCTCATAATGCACCTCACTCGAAGCAGAAAGCCGGCAAGTGTCGGCAGGAAACAGCCCATGCCGCCTATGTCCAACTACAGCATAAGAGCTTCCGTCCGGTTGGCTACAGTGTTGTTTGTCAGTATAGCATCATTTACAGCAATACTCACTTCCATAGTTCAGTCCTGTGTGCTGTTGGTCGCGACGCGGCTGGACCCCCTTGTCACGCGCGCGGACCTCCTTGTCACGCGCGCGGACCTCCTTGTCACG
>JAFGMS010000258.1 GCA_016927375.1 Anaerolineae bacterium | reverse complement strand
GCGTCGATGTAGAGCATTTGTTCAATGTGACATTGTCAAGGTAATCAGTTTTCAAATAACTCCCTCGCACCTCACAGAGTCATCAACCATCTCGAATTTGTCCAAAGTCCAATTCTGTGGACACTATCTTATCTTCTCCACCTCTTCATTACAATTCCCCCCAATGACTTGTTCTCCGATACTTTTCTCCCGTTTGTCTTGCCCCCAGATACGGGGCGGTACCCCGCGAAGTCCTGGAGAACCGATCCGATCAAAGCCATCAGCCGGATCGGGAAAAAACTTCATGGCCTTGACCCTCCCGACAACTCCTGTGTGCACATACACCACATAGACACATTGCGCTCCGGACGGCAATCCCTTACAATCCCGCAGACAAACCGTCCGTACACACGAGTGATGTTGGAAGAAAGGAAGCACTGCCCCTTAAGAATCGCCTATGTCAGAACACACTATACGGAAGCATTATCACAACTGGATCATCAACATAGCATTGTCTCTAGGTGGCGTCCTGCTGGCCTTGCTGCTGGCACAGGGGATCGTCGCTCTCTTCCCCGGTCTGCTGCCCCGCTTCTTACGACCCAATCCCTATGATCGGCGACAGTCACATCCTGACGATATCGAGATCACCTACACAGTCAAAAACGGCGATTTGTTCATCGCGCAGCAGGGCAGCATCGCGCCACCTCCCAACCCGGACGAGATTCTAACCCAATTTGTTCTCAGCTTCGATGAAGATGGGTTCCGTCGCCCCATCATGGAGGCTGATAGTTACCCGATCATCACCATCGGCGACTCCTTCACCGATGATGGACACGTACCAGTACCCTGGCCGGACATATTGGCAGATGAACTCAACATGCCTGTGCAGAACCTAGGCTTCCAGGGCCACGGCCCAGAAGACTACATGGAGATCATGAGCCGCTATGGGACACGCGAGCCGCACCAGTGGGTGGTGATCGGCTTTTTTGAAGGCAATGACCTGCCATATGCTATCGTCGACGACACAGGCCCCTTCACATTACCCAAGGTCGCCCGGCAAGCGTTCATGGCAGCTCGTGGTAGCTATACCACCCCTGACTATGGGGAAGGTCCCTGGAAATATCCTGTCGAGATGCAATTGGGCAACCGTACTGTTCCTCTCAGCCTGTTTGAATTCTATCTATGGTTCCTTAACGGCGAACTGGCAATCTATGAGAACTCACTGGAGCTGGCCAAGCTGGGCGAGCACCTGGCATCGATCCAGGCCGATGCCGGGGACGCCTGTGTGCTTCTGGCCTATTTTCCAGACAAGTCTCACATCTATTTTCCCTATATAACCGATCCCGCTGACCAGGTCAGTGTGCTCTCATCTGCATGGCAGCTAACCCTAAATGACAAGGAGCGGCTGAAGGCAGTCCCCACCCCTACCACCCCTGAGCAGCTAGTTGGACGCCTCGATAATCAGAGCATTGCTGTCGGTAATCTGGCGAGGCAAATGGATATTCACTTCGTGAATGTGAGCATTCCCATGCAGGAGGCCGCCGCGCGCGGTGAGGAGGTCTACTACATCTACGACACACACTGGAATCCGCGTGGTCATGAAATAGCCGGCCGCACCATCGCCGATTACATCCAAGATCACTCTGACTGCCAACAATAAATCAATGAGAAGTCGGATGTTCAATATGGGAAAGCTCAAGCAGTTGCACCACTTGAATGCTTGATGTAAGCTACCGTTCATCGTTGCTTCACCAATACCTGCTTGAAGAAACACTGACGTGCTGAAGACTTCATCTCAGGGAGGGTTATAGCGTGGAGAGGAGAACAACTTTGCGCCGAAGTTTGTGGACATCCAGCCTGATCACGTTGGCTGGGCTGGCGCTATTTGTCGGGATCAGCGCACTGGTCCCACGCCTGGTCAATGACTCTGGGGCCCTATTCCTGAGTGTGTTCCTGGCAGCTATACCAGCGCTAATCTGGCTGGGCTTTTTCTATCAACAAGATCGAGCTGAACCAGAGCCTAAGCATCTGGTGGTGCGCGTGTTTGTATTTGGGGCATTGGCAGCTACTGTGATGCCCTTAGTTGATCAGATCGCCGGCCGGACGATCTCACAGCTTCCCAGCCTGATACCTCGCTTGCTGCTGACCATTCTAACGATCTCCCTGATGCAGGAGACACTCAAAGCTGCAATGGTACGCTACGTTGTGTTGGGTACCAGAGAGTTCGACTATCATCAAGACGGCATTATCTATGGGTTAGCTTCAGGATTGGGATTTGCAACCATCTTGACACTGGCCTACTTCTTGCGTACCAGCGGCGTGATACCACTTGCGGGAGCCATACGGTCTGTGAATAACGCCCTGGTGCACGGTGCACTAGGGGCTGTGAGCGGATACTACATTGGGCGCGTCAAGCTAGATGGGAAGAAAGCCGGATGGCTGCTCCAAGGACTGGGGGGCGTGACGATCATCAATGGTTTCTACACCGTCATCAGCGATGAACTAACCCGACGGTTAACCTTCAACCCCTGGTACAGTCTGGGGGCAGCATTTCTTCTTGCAGTAGTAGTCGGACTGATCCTGTTCGCCTTTTTCCGGCGAGCGGAGCTTCGCACCACAGGTGAGCTGCAGACTGTCTCTGTCCAATCACATGCTCGCTCAAAAAAAATGCCCTGGGATATTCATGAACGCTACGATTACATATTGGTCGGAGCGATAATCCTGGCACTCGTCGTTGGCTGGATAGCTAGTTGGGTGATGACCTCTCGAACAGTAGCCTACTCGGGCAGTGACATGGAAATCCAATTCCGATACCCTACCGGATGGGCCGTCGAGCATACCGACTCCAGCAGTATAACTGTTCGCGACCTGACCGGAGCTGGAACTTTCAAGCCAGCCATTACAATCTCAATCAACAAAGCACGCTCTGAGCAAGCGTTAGATCTGCTGGTAGCTCAAGGGGTAACAGAGTATAGCCACCAGAAGCTGCTTTACACAGAGATTGAGCGCAATGATGAGACGCAGATAGCCAAAGAAGAAGCAATCCAAATAGAGTATCAATATGCAACCTCTACAGCCAGCAGCCCGGTAGTAGTACAGGGCATAGCAACTTATGTGCTGGTCAACACACGGCTATACGTCCTCCGCTACGAGGCCGAAATCGACACATTCTCAGGGGGCCTGAAGCGCTACCAACAAATGTTGCACACAACCCGCTTCGCCCCCGAGCAATGAAAGTGGTAAGGAGAGCATGCAAATGCGCCGAGTCGGGATTGTAACTGTCATGATAGCTGTGGCAGCCTTGGCTTGTAACATGCCAGGGGTAGCAACTGAGCCTACGCTTTTGCCGTCCCAGGCACCATTCGCGGGCATACAGCCATCACAGCAGCCAACTCAAAGCATATCATCATCACGTCCTGCAGAGCTAACCCCCGAGCAAATCGACCACATTACCAGAGCAGCTGTTCAGATTATTGCAGCCCAAGAGCAAGATGGCACCCTGGAGACGATGTGGTCGGGTTCGGGAACGATCATCACGCCAACCGGCGAGATCGTGACCAATTGTCATGTAGCCTGTGGCGCACCGATCTTAGTCGTCTCGTTGACAACCGACCCCGGTTTACCACCTGAACCCACCTTTGTTGCCGAGATCACTCACTATAATGAGGAGATCGACCTGGCGCTTCTGCAGATTAAAACAGACATGAAAGGAAATCCGGTCAACCGCACCGACCTACCCTATGTAGAGCTTGGCAACTCAGACAGCCTTGCGCTGGCCGATCCCATACACATATTCGGATACCCTGGGGCAGGAGGCAAGACGATTACCTTTGCGCGTGGCTCGGTTAGCGGATTTGAAAATGCCGAGGTGGATGGCTATTCACAGCGATATATCATCAAGACCGATGCAAACATCACGAGTGGCAACAGCGGCGGGACAGCCGTCGACTTATATGGGAAGCTGATCGGCATCCCGACCTCAGTAAACACGGACATCCGGGAAGACACAATCCTCGGCACAATAGGTGTGCTGCGCCCGGCCAATCTGATCGCCGTGGTGCAAAACTCGCCTGGCTCACCACCCACAGCTCAAGGCGCTGAGCTGCCACCTTCTCAAGAACCAGACGCCAATGAACCCAACAACGGCTACAGTACAGCAACCGGCCCTGTAGCTGCCGGTTCAGTCATCAGAGCATACATCTCATGGGAAAAAGACATCGATGCCTATTTCATCCAAACCGAGACTGCCCAGAACATCTCTGTAAAACTGACAGACATTCCAACTGGTACAGATTACGATCTCTCCCTAATAGATGATTCGGTTATCCTGGCAGAGTCAAAGAACCCGGACTCGGAGGAATTCATCGAGTATTCACCTTCACGGGCTGGCACATACTGGATCGTGGTGTACTCATACAAGGGTGCCAGCATTACATCACCCTACACATTGGCTATAAACTACGATGGTGGCGAAGATACAATTATAGTCACAGGACAGGCAGTCGACGCCAATACAGGCACCCCACTGTCAGGCGGGCAGTTCGGTATTTTGGCCGAAGGGGTAACATGCAATCAATTTTTTGGTGCCCCTAACCTCGACATGAATCTGGTTATGGCATTCACGGAATCCGATGCTAGAGGTTTCTTCGAGCTCGCCGGTGTTCCACGCGGCGCTGACTATGCCACATATTTCATCTATGGCACAGCCTTCGTTTGTGAGAATGGCTGGCTCAAAGTCCCGGAAAATGCCATCGATTCCGATTTGGGGATCGTCAAGATGCCCTTCTGATATTGACGCGGGATTTGCGAGTGTGCTACAATGCGCCAAATGATAGAGAGGACACGCTCATGAGCAGCCACATCATCACCCTATCAACTTCATTTCATAATGTCAATAATGATAATGATGCCTGCCCGTGCGGGCGTGGCCTGGAATTGTGCGTGGTAAGATAGACACACACAGAAATCCGCCAACCACCGCCCGCGCTGTTCATGCGGGCGTTTTTTGTTCTCGAACAAAAGCAATGTCGTAGGAGGAGATTATGCTCAAGACTCATACGTGCGGACAGTTACGCAAAGAACATGCCAATCAGCAGGTGACACTGGCAGGCTGGGTCAACCGCCGACGTGAACATGGAGGACTCATATTTATCGATTTGCGTGACCGTTGGGGGATAACTCAGGTGGTAGCTGATAGCAAAACTTCACCAGAAGCTCATACCACTATGAGCGATGCCAGAGGAGAATATGTTCTGCAAATCGAAGGGGTAGTCAAAGCCCGTTCACCTGAAACTGTCAATCCCAAGGTAGCAACGGGCGAAATTGAGGTATGCGCTAAAGAAGTAACTGTCCTCAACCCTGCCAAGACTCCTCCCTTGGAGATTGCTGGGGAACGTGAAGCCAACGAGGAAGTGCGGATGAAGTACCGCTATCTCGATCTCCGGCGTCCTCGTATGCAGCGCAATCTGATCCTGCGCTATGAAGCCATCCGGTTTATCCGCAATTTCTTGAGCGAGCGAGGCTTCATTGAAATTGAAACCCCCATCCTGTTCAAGAGCACGCCAGAAGGTGCGCGGGACTATCTGGTGCCGAGCCGGGTCCATCCAGGTAAATTCTATGCCTTGCCACAGAGCCCTCAACAGCTGAAACAGCTCTTGATGGTGGCTGGCTACGAGCGTTATTTCCAGATCGCCCGCTGCTTCCGTGATGAAGACCAGCGTGGGGATCGCCAACCTGAGTTCACACAGCTTGACCTGGAAATGAGCTTCATTGAACGCGAGGACATCCTGAAGCTCACCGAGGAACTGGTTACGGGCATGGTTGAGAGTGTGAGCGACAAGAAATTGACCCATAAGCCCTTTCCTCGTCTAAGCTACGCAGAGGCCCAAGAACGTTATGGAACTGACCGTCCTGACTTGCGTTTTGGCCTAGAGCTTAAGGATATTGGTGATATTGCCAGTCGCAGCCAATTCAAGGTCTTCACCAGCACCGTTGAAGCCGGCAACAAAGTACGCGCCCTGGTTGCGCCGGGCTGCGCCGGCTACAGCCGCAAAGAGATCGGTGAGTTGGAAGAGTTGGCAAAGAACGCAGGCGCAAAAGGCTTGGTGACAATTGCCGTCGATTCTGATGGCACTCCCCGCTCATCAATCATCAAGTTCTTTGACGATGCATTGATGGCTGAGCTTCTCGCCGCAACAGGCGCACAGCACGGCGACTTGATCCTGATGGTAGCCGATAAACCCGAGATTGTTAACGAGGCTCTCTCAACTCTACGAAGCGAGTTTGGAGCACGCCTGGAGTTAACCAACTCGAAAGAGATGTGCTTTTGCTGGATCATCGACTTCCCACTTTTCCTATGGAATGAAGAGGAGAACCGTTGGGATCCATCCCATCATATGTTCACCTCGCCCAAGCCGGAAGACGTCTCCCTGCTAGAGACTGATCCCGGAGCTGCTCACTGTCAGCAGTACGACCTGGTATGCAATGGTTACGAAGTCGCCGGCGGCAGTATCCGTATCCATGACCGAACTGTTCAAGAGAGAGTATTCGGCCTGATTGGCCTCGATATGGAACAGGCACGCGAGCGCTTTGGTCATATGCTGGACGCGTTCGAATATGGCGCACCGCCACACGGAGGCATCGCACCTGGAATCGACAGGCTGATCATGTTAATGGCTGGTGAGCCAAACATCAGGGAGGTGATTGCCTTTCCCAAATCTCAGCGAGCTGCCGACTTGATGGCAGATGCACCCAGTGCTGTCGATCCTCATCAACTTGAGGAACTGCATATCGAGCTGGTCAACGACGTGGAAGAATAGAATTTACCGATCAGAATTTGCAGGCCTTAGATCTATATGGTAAAAAAGAGCCGCCCTGCTATGTAGGGCTTGACTGTGGTCATGAACCAACACCTATTTACTAGGGTGTTGTCGTTTGTTGAGAAACGCGAGGCCTTGTTGCCACCGCTGCTCTCAACTCCCCGACACCCACCTGCGACAGCAGGTTCAAAGACAATGCAAGCATGGACATAGCAGGGTGCTTCTATCATGACATCCTATGGGGGGGAACCCCCTTCTTTCTTATCTCCTATAAGTGTTATTTGTACACAATATATTGCGACAGAGAACCCATTGTGCTATCCTCGATGCACATAGGACATAAGAATTCCTTCTGAAGTTCCCATGTATCGCATTCTCTACTATATGATATGTGATCTGATATCGTATGCTCCGTGAGCGGGTTGCCAACAACGTTTTTGTATTCACCAGCGAGCTTTACGCGCAAGTAACGGCGGGAGCCATCATCACACCTGCCGGCGCGATAGTGATTGATACGCTGCCTTATCCTGTCGAAACGCGACAGATTGTCCAGTTCATCGAGGAACGTCACGGTGTTCCTGTACGGTATGTAGTTAACACACATTACCACGCCGACCACACCTATGGAACCTGTTTCTTTAAGCACGCCAGAGTGGTAAGTCACCATCTGTGCTATGAATTACTGAACACGCGGGGCCGTGAAAGCCTAGCGAGAACTCGCCGCAGCTCACGTGACATGGCAGAAATCAGACTTGTGCTGCCCGACATTGTTTTCGATGAAGGCGTTTTGAGTCTTCACCTGGGTGGAACGACCCTCGAAATGTGGCATGCACCAGGGCACAGTCCCGATTCAATCATCTGTATGGTCAAAGAGGAGCGAATCCTGTTTGCAGCAGATACGCTAATGCCTCTCCCATTCCTGGCCGATGGTAACTGGGAAGACTACATAGGAACCCTCGAAGACTTGCTGACACGACCTTTTGAAAATGTAATACAGGGGCATGGCGAGGTCATCCTCAGAGGAGAAGTTCAGGAGAAGGTCAAAGAGGATCTTGAGTATTTGCGCTGCATCCACGACAAGATCAGCGAGATGCTCAGGAAGGGAAAAGATTTCGATGCCGTTGAGCAAATCGAGATCGAAGCCTGTGGCAAGAGTCGAATTCCACTTAACGGGCTTGTGCAACAACTCCACCGCACCAATGTAGAAACCCTCTATCAGGCACTCAAAAATCAAAGAGAGGAAATCGAAGTATCCCAGCCCATAGCCAATTAGATTGGTGGCCAAGGATAGCTGATACCAGCCCCTGGATGCGGGTACAACCCCGTTATAATCAGCTCCCTGGTCCGGCCACGCAGCGCCTCTATCTCACTCTCATCGAGTAGCTCAAGCAGAGCACGAGACAATTCTTCACGCGTCAGACTCTCAATGAAACCCCGCATATAATCCAGCAGTAAGGGAGCGATTGTCTCCCCAGCAAAGTCCCAAATCACGCTGCGCACTTTCAGTTGAGTATGAAAAGAAACACCATGATCGATAGCCCATATCTTATCCTGTCTATCTAACAGGCAGTGCCCTCCTTTACGATCGGCGTTATTGATGACATAGTCGAAAAGGGCAATCCGCTGAAGCTGTGGTTTGTACTGCGACTTCTGTGCCAACGTGAAATAGTGCTGCTCCGGGTCATGCTCGACATATAGCTGCACCATCCCAACACCCTGTGGCCCGTCCCGTAAGATGGTTGGAGGTACAAAATGCCAACCCAGCGCCTCACTGACGATAAAAGCCGCCACCTCCCGCTGACACAAAGTGCCATCGGGGAAGTCCCATAATGGTCTTTCCCCCCCTTGCGGCTTGTAGATCACCAAAGCCTCCAGCTCTTCATAGGTAATGCTTGCCAGAAAGGTGTAATTGGAGCCCCAGGGAAGCAGACCATGTATCTCGGAGAGCTCACCCTGCCGAAGCAAGTCGAGAATGCTGCTGATATTCAACTGAGTTCGATAGGGGTTGTCTGCCATGACATCCAGAGTGGAGGATCAGAATTCAACCAACCGCTTGTGGCCATTTCCTTTAGGACAGAAATGTCCATCGGGATCGATAGGTTGGCCGCACATACCACAAATGGGACGACCTGCAGCAACAACTTCCCGGGCGCGTTGGGCCAGGATTTGCATCTGCGAGCGTGTCACGGAGAGACGCACAATACGTGGTTCATCTGGTGTGTCTTCTGGAAGAAGCTCATTGAGGAAAAGAATCAACCGATCTCTATCGTTGTCATAGCCAAGCCCCATTTGAGCAACCCGGAACAGCGGCAGAACCGGCTCCTGAAGATCCAGGTCAAGATTATCGGGCACCTTTGGGACTGTACCGAGGTCAAACTTCTCCTGAATCTCGCTTAGAATGGAGTTGATGCCTTCAGCAAGTGCCGCCGCCTGTTCCTTCTCGATAATCAACGTCACAAGCTGGCGTTTACGCATGGCTTGCAGATGAAATATGCGTTGACCAGGAGGGCCGATTGTACCAATAGTGATGAAGTCTACAGGGTTGAGCTCGATTTCTTCAGGCATAGCGACCTTCTTGGTAGACGACTACTTTCCTTCGATCTTTGGCCCAGACAGCTCATAATGGCTGATATCGTTGAGCCGGACAATACTCACCCCTGTCTTGTTCACAGCAATAGCCGAGATAGAGGCTGGTGCGATCACAATCCGCTGAAACATATCGATAGCCATTCCAGCATAGTAAGCGACAACCGCCTTGATGACATCTGCATGCGAGACAACCACAACAGTGCTATCCGGATGATATTCTACGATTTGCTCAACAGCCCCAACAGCACGCACCTGCATCTCGCGGATGCTCTCCCCATCAGGGAAACGCGCTCGGCTAGGATAATGCTGAACAACCTGCCACAGGCGCGTTCGAGCAAGTTTCTTGAGTTGCTGCCCGGTCCATTTGCCATAACGTACCTCGCCGACATCTTCTTCAATCTGAAGCTCAAGATCAGGATGATGGTATACAATAGATTGGGCAGTCTCAACAGCACGTTCTAACGGACTTGAGTATACCCCTTGCAACTTGGCTGCTGCAAGACGCTGGCCAAGGGCTTCAGCCTGTTGCTTTCCCTGGTCATTCAGGTGCACATCCGGCGTCCAACCCGCCAGCCTGCCGCTTTGGACATAGTCATTTTCAGCATGGCGAATGAGAAGAATCAGCGTCATTCAATGCTCCCTTGAAAATAGGCCTGAGGCATGAGGGGTGAGTCCGGAGTGCAAAGTGCTGACACGCACTTATCGCCAATGGGTGTTGAATATTTGCATCCAAGATCTCTTTGTGATGGGGGCTGGTTATGAAATTACCCATCCCCCAACTCCTATCCCCCAGACCCCATAGACAACCAAAACAGTGCTGAATACCAAGTCGAGTGCTATTGCCATCCTTATTCATAAGCATTTCGATCATGAACTACTCTCTGGTAAGGATTGCACCTTCACGCTTGGGCGGTTGGCTGGAACTTCCGCAAGCTTGCCTTGCATGCTCCAAGGTCCCGTCCAGGTGACCTGAACATTCGCCAGCTTGCCCCGCCAGTCGGCATCGTCTTCAAAAAAGACCAACTTGTTCTGCCGCGTCCGGCCTCGCCACTTGCCCTGATGCCGATCCTCGACCAGCACCTCAAGAACCTGTCCCAAAAACTTACCATTGATATCGGCAACAATCTTGGCCTGTAGCTCATCCAGCGCCAGCAGTCGACGTTTCTTCTCTTCTGGGGCGACATCATCAGGCATGGTCCGCGCCGAAACGGTATTCGGACGAGGACTGTACATCGCCACATGGGCTTTATCCAGCTTCAGGTCGGCCAGTACATCGTAGGTCTGCTGAAACTGCTCCTCTGTCTCGCCAGGAAAACCAACGATGATATCCGTATTGATAGCAACATTGGGAATGCGGTCTCTAATCTTACCGATCAACTGGCGATAGTCAGCCTGTGTGTAACCACGCTTCATACGCCTGAGTATCTCATCATCTCCGGCCTGAATAGGCACTTCGATATGCTCACACACTTTGGGCAGCTCGGCAACAGCATCCATCAGCCGGTCAGTCATCCAACCGGGATGTGAAGTCAGAAAGCGGACACGCTCAACACCATCCACCTCATGGAGGGCATATAGGAGGTCTGCCAAGTCCAGCCCATCCGGGATATCCCTGCCATAACGATCGACAATCTGCCCTAGCAATGTGATCTCTTTGACTCCCTGCGAAGCCAAAACCCTGGCCTCGGCTACAATCTCATCGACATGACGGCTGTGCTCGATACCTCTCCTGAAGGGAATAACACAGAACGAGCAGGCATGCGAGCATCCATAAACCACCGGGATATAAGCACTCACCAACCTCCCCTGCTCGTGGACAGGCAAAATTAGATCTCCATCCTGCAATGCTTCACGCAAATTGCGCTCAGCAACAAACTGCTCAAACATCGCCTGTTCTAGACCCCGATCTTGCAAGAAGGTCACCAAAGGGGCAGGATCACTGGGCGCCATAAATACATCGATGAAGGGAAATCGCTGGCGCAAAGGAAGCGGATCACGCACACCGACGAGACATCCCATCAAACCAAGCACCTTGTCAGGATGATGCTGCTTGAGTACCTTGAGCTGACCCAACCGTCCATAAGCCCGATCTTCGGCGCTCTGGCGAACCACACAGGTATTGAGCACGATCACATCCGCGGCATCAGCATCACCTGTATGGCGCAGCCCAAGTCGTTCTAACTCACTCGCAAGACGCCGGGAATCCGCCTCGTTCATCTGGCATCCCCAGGTACGAATGTTGTAAGTCTGATATAGAGTTCCCGTCAAAAGCATATCCTTTATACAGCAGATTCACCCGACGCTATGCAACCGCCGGCGAACTCGCCCAGGCACGTCAGGCAAGACGATTTACGGACAGATATTATGGTCATGATAGCGAATCAGGGGCAAAAATTAAAGGGCAGGCAGCCCAACACCTGCCCGTGGATGATGATCTCGAGGGGGGAAAAGCTAGTTTTCGCTGAACAACGGCTGGTCAGGAATGCTGATCAAGGCAATGCGAGTAAGCGTCAAATCGGCCATCTCGCGGATTGTCCGCCAGGCCTCATCATTGCGAATATATTCCTCTTTATTGTCGGCTGTCTGCGGCATGGCATTGATGAACTGCCGGAGGTGAAAATCGAAATCCACCAGGACGGACAACATCACTTCGGAAATGCCAATGGTCTGGAGACCACGTCCACCCTGAAAGAGAATGCCCCATCGATCAAGTAACTCATCCGGCACAAAAACAGCCGGGCTCTCACCCTGAACTACCAATTGCCGCGTCAGATCACTGATCTGAGACAAGGTGTCTAATATTAAACCCCAACGCTTTAACTCTGTCATCGTATCCATAACAATATGCCTCACTAATGTTGTATGCTTTTTGACGGCATCTTGACTGCATTCTATCTCTCTCCAAGCCCATTATCAATAAGGTGAAACCCGTATAAGAGGCGAGGTTTTCCGTGTTTTTACGGGGCTTCCGAGGATCATTTTCACGAAATCTTCACATAGGGCCAGCAAAAAGGCCTTGACAATTTGGGTTTCTTGCTGGATTGCAGTTGATGCCGACCAGCCATCGAAG
The DNA here is from genome assembly GCA_016927375.1 of Anaerolineae bacterium. GTDB lineage: Bacteria > Chloroflexota > Anaerolineae > Aggregatilineales > UBA3940 > JAFGMS01. The sequence continues at coordinate 7,567 of JAFGMS010000258.1, read as the reverse complement.
GGTGCTCGCTACAGTGATGTGTTGACATATTGATTTCCGTCAATATATAATCAAGGCATGAAAGTCGATCCGGTACTCTTTGCAAAAGCGCTGGCTGATGAGACACGCCAGGATATCATGAGGCATCTGTGCTGTTCCTGGCTGAGCGTCAATGATGTCGTCGATGCATTGGGTGGCAAGGTCAACCAACCAACCGTCAGTCATCACCTTAAGAAACTGGAAGACGCCGGGTTGGTCAAGGTGCGGCAAGAAGGACGCCAGCGCTTCTATACGCTGAATCAGAAACAGATGACAGTCTGCTGCGGGACTCTGATACAGAAATTCGCACCAGAGCACGACACATCCAGCAAAGAGGGTGCGTGACCGGCACAAGAGTATCTCTCTTTTTTGAGGAAATATATCGACAATCGTCAATGTTTGGAGGAAACATATGGAACACACCAACAATACTATTCATGAAGCGGTACGGGAACACTATGGAGCGATCGCCCAGAAAGCAGGTGCCAGCCAGTCGACCTGCTGTGGTCCAGCCCAAGATACAGCCAGCTGCAGCTGCTCTCAGGAACTCTATGATGCTCAGTTGCTGGAGAACCTACCAACCGATGTTACCGGCCTGTCCCTGGGCTGCGGCGATCCCGTCACCATCGCCAACCTTCAGCCAGGTGAAACAGTCCTCGACCTTGGCAGCGGTGGTGGCATCGACTGCTTCCTGGCCTGGCATCAAGTCGGGTCAGATGGCTACGTGATTGGCATCGATATGACGCCCGACATGCTTGCCGAGGCCAATGCCAATAAGGAGAAACTGGGGGCAGAGAACGTTGAATTCCGGCGGGGGCAGATCGAGGAGATGCCGGTAGAGAGCAACAGTATTGACATCGTGATGTCCAACTGCGTTATCAACCTGTCACCAGACAAGGCGGCTGTCTTTCGTGAGGCATTCCGTGTGCTGAAGCCAGGCGGACGGGTATCGATCAGCGATATCGTCACCGAGGGAGACTTCAGCCCTGAGATGCGCGAGCAGCTCGATCAGTGGGCCGAGTGTGTCACCGGGGCAATTGCCGCCGACCAATATGCCGCTCTGATGCGTAAAGCCGGTTTTGTCGATATCCAGATTGTCGATAAGGTAGACGCCGAGGGCATTGTCGAAAGGCAAAAAGGAATGCCCCGTGTCTTCAGCGCACGGATCACAGCCGGCAAGCCGGGCTAGCTCTCACAACCGCCTGCCATATCCCCTCTTCAACGAAAGCACCCCCATCATGACACATCCGACGGGGGTGCTAATCTCAGAACCATGCAGGCGACCCTGCGACAAGAACATCAGCATTCATCATTCCTGCGGCGGCAGTGTTGTCAGCGCGGCCACGGAGAAGTTGGGCAAGACAAGACTAATTGCCTCTCCCTCACCGATGTCCAAGGTATCAATATGCTCCAGCAAAGAACCTGAACGTGAATTGACATAGTAGTAGGTTCCAGCCGGTAAGCCGGTCACCTCGATCTGTTCCGGCACGCGGGCCGTGTTCACAAGATGCAGCACAAAATGGGTCTCAGCCTGCGCAGCCACCGAGTAGATCGTCTCGGTGTTCTCCGACGTCCCCACAATCACTGAGCCTGCCGGGAACTGCTCCTCAAACTGATCCATCACATAGAACGCCGGATAAGGCTGCTTGCCATCAGCAGAGACAAGCGGGTAATCGTCCATCATCTGCCAGTAAAACAGCACATTGGCACCGGAAAGTTTGTAGATCCGGCTGTACAGGCGGGCAAGCCAGATCGCATTCTCCCAGGTCTTGAACTCATCCGGCCGGCGCCACAGCTCCGGATCGTAGCCGGTCTCCGTCACCCACGTCTCGAATTGGTTCTCCATGGCCCATGTGCGGATGCGCTTGATCGTCCGGTCGTTGAGATCGGCATCCCACCCATGAAAGACGAACGGCCCCAGATAGGGCCGGGCTTCCACAACTTCCCAGACACGCTCAGAATAATAGAGTGCCGACCCCATGTTGTTCGCCTCGCCAAAAACCCAGCGAGTCTTCAGCCCTTCCCGGGCAAATCGAGAGCCGCCCATTATGGCCAGCCGGGCATAATCCTCGGAAGAAACAGAAACGGCAATCCCGAGGTTGGGCTCGTTAAACGAGACGTAATCGACTTCAACACCGTACTCATCCCGTGCATAGAGCAGCCACGAAGTCATGGACTCGATGACCTCATCATACAGCTCGGAGTGCAAAAGCTGCCCATCGCTCAGTGTCGGATCAACGACCATCCAGTCAGGCACCGTCCAGATACTGGCAATGACCTCGACATCCTCTTCGGCAGAGACATCTTGCATGAATTGGAAAACACGCTCCGAGCCATCGGTGATGGCAAAATTCGACCATTCGTAATGATTTGGATCACCATCATCGTTCACCGGCTCCCAGTCCCGGAGCGTCATGCGGACGCGGAAGTGGGTGACGTCGAAATGTTCCAGGTTGTAACGGGCAACCTCGTCATAAGGGCCCTCGACCAGGGATTTCGACGAGTCATGCACGAAAGCGCCCCCCCAACCATGGATGGTCTGGTAGGCCTCGCTTGGGTTGACCTCGACCGGGGTTGTCTCAAGCGGACATGGCTCCGAGTCCCGGTTGGCAACAGTGGCATTCCCATCTACCGTCCAGGTCAGGTCGCTGCCATCAAACTCCACCCCAAATACGACATCAGGATAGTCAAGCGATCCTTTGGGACGGAAAGTTTCCGGGGGCAACTGTTCGGGATCTGACGGTTCCGGAGAAAGGAAATTGTCCGGCCCCAGAGCGAATTCAGATGAGCCCTCATAGGTATTCTCATAACCGAAAAAGGCAATATACCTGTCGTATCCGATGTCGACGATGCATTCGACAAAGGGCGTGATGGCCCCGTCGCTGCCCGGTTCCTCCTCGGCTGTGGGAACGGGGGTTGCAGTACTCTCTTGTACCGCATCTTCCCGCGTCTCATCGGCTGTTGTAGGCGTGGGTGTTTCACCGTTGATCTGAGCACAGCCAAACAATGTAACCACAAGCACAAACAACACCACTAACGCAGCACAGCGCATCTTAAGAAGCTTCGAGGACATCTCAACCCCTCCTGAAACAAAGGAATAAGAAAAAAGACCAGTTCGTGAAATTGATACGCTCACAAAGGTTTCTGCCCGATCAGGACGGTCTCAGAGAGCATAAATACAAGCCGGCTGCCTACCTGCCGGGGCTTGAGCCAACCGCGCGGGGCATCCGGCGCCCGCAGGAGCAACACCCGCAGGCGCACCAGGTCATCACCAGCGACGCCCATCCGGCCGGCCCAATCGTCAAAGTCGATCTCCTTTTGGATCACCTCGGAATGCCTGACCGCCAGCCCGGCCGCAAAGAAGAAGCTCTCCCAATCCTCAAGCGAATAGGCCCAATGATGAGACGGATCGCGCAGCTTCTCGAAGGTGTTGACAAACCGGGCGATTTTGGCCTCACCGCTCACCACATTATCGGCCAGACCAAACAGGCCGCCGGGCTTGAGCACACGCGCCGATTCCCGGACGAAGGCTGTCACGTCAGGAAAGTGATGGGGGGCAATGCGGCAGGTAACGCCATCAAATCGATTGGCTGCAAAGGGGAACCACTCGGCATCTAATTGGCAGCAGGCGATGTGGGTAATCCCCTGCTGCTCGATGTGACTCCGGGCCGCCTGGAGCATACGGTGGGTGATGTCGGCGGCAATCACATACCGGACATGCTGTGCAAGAGCCATCGCCACGTGTCCACCGCCGGTGGCGACATCGAGGACATGCCAATCAGGCTGCGGAGCGAGCAGCTCGATCAGGCGCGAGAGCGTGTAGCCCTTAGCATGTACCGCGCTGGCAACATAGCCGGCGGCGTGGTCCCCAAACTGCTGTTGTGAAAGCTTCTTTACGTCTTCGACCATGTGAACTATGATACCCGATTATCCACACCCCCCCAACGATAAAGCCGCCTCAATCTCACCCCGCACCAGTTCATCGACCTCAGATGCCAGGGCCGCACGAAGCGCATCATGACCGGCATCGAGCCTGCCCAGCGCCCAGGCCGCGTGGCCGCGCACAAGCGAGCTCTCATCACCAAGCAGCGGGAGCAACCATCGAGCCAGATCAGAGTGATCGCTGTTCCCGGCAGCGACGCAGGCGTTGCGCACCAGACGCTCCCGCCCAACACGGAAAATCGGCGACCCTAGAAACCGCCGCGCGAAGCTTTCATCATCAAGCACCAACAAATCGGCAAGAGGCGGAGCGATATTCTGCGCATCGGCGGCGGCAAAATGCTTTTCCTGAGATGGTTGGGCAAAGCGCTGCCAGGGGCACACCTCCTGACAGATGTCACATCCATACACCCAGTTGCCCATCAGCGGGCGCAAATCGGCAGGAATGAAACCCTTGTATTCAATAGTGAGATAGGAGATGCATCGACGGGCGTCAAGTACATAAGGCGCGGGGAATGCCTGAGTCGGGCAGGCTGCGAGGCAGTGCGCGCAGGTTCCGCAGCCCGGCATAGCCGGCGGCTCGTCGTAGGCAAGCGCGACATCGGTGATGATCTCACCCAGAAAGAAGAAGCTGCCGCGCCGGGGGTGGATCAGCATGGTGTTCTTCCCGATAAAACCCAGCCCGGCCCGCCAGGCGTAGCTGCGCTCCAATATCGCCCCCGTATCAACGTAGACGCGCGTGGCAGCCTGCCCCCCCGTCTCTGCCCTCATAAAATCGGCCAGTGCACCGAGACGCGTCTCCATCACGTCGTGATAGTCCACGCCCCAGGCATAGTTCGATATGCATCCACGCCAGGGAGCCTCGACGATATCAGAGGGCGGCCGGGCTGTGAAGTAATCCATGCTCGCAATGACGAGTGAGCGTGCCCCGGGCAGGACAGCGTTCAGGTCTGCCCGGCGTGCTACCCGATCCGGGCGAGCCATATAGCCCATCGAGCCATGCATACCCACCCCGATCCAGTGCAAATAGGCGCCCAGGTGAGGGCTGGGCTGGGCAGGGGCAATGCCCAGCATGGGAAAACCAAGCTCGGAGGCACGTTCTTTGAGGACCCGGCTAAGAGCATCCATATCGATTACCCGGTCAGATCAGAGCATCGGAGCGTCATTACAGGCAGCCCAACAAGAACAGCAGGCCGGATTCTAGCCCAGCCTCCATCACCTGCCAACGACGCATGCTTCAGTGTGTACATGCAGAACGTGTCATGCGGCAATCAATCCCGTGTGAAAGTCCACCGCAAAGGACGAGAAAACCCGGCTGTATAGTTTCGTCCGAGCAGTTTGTTGGCGAGCCAAAGCGCTGGGATATATCTTCGTCAGTCCAAGAAGAATTCAAAGCACAGATTTCGGTAGCATGCGAGAATAGCGTGGTTGATCGTCGAGAGACGCTGAACCTCACCCCCTGCAACGCTGGCTGATAACTACCGGCGACGTCCCCCTCTCCACCCGGCGGCAGAGGGGACGCAGATCGCGTATCGAGCTGCTACGCTTCTCAGGGGTGAGGTTATGAGCGCCAAACCGGGCTTGGCCAGCTTGTTCACGTTATTCCCGTATGCTACCCAGATTTCGCGGATTGCACAGGTTAGTCTGGCTTCATCTGTGTAATCCATGGTTTGAGTTGAAATTGATGCTTGTGGTATCCCAACGCTTTGGCGCACTAACAGTAGTTTTGTGGCTCTCCCCAAGGGGTATCTAACGACTCAGCTTTCAGAGATCAGCATTCAGCAGTCAGCGAAAGAAACAACCGCTCAGCCGATCTCGACACAGATCAGGTCATGAGCAGCAAGTTATAGATGATTGACGACCGAAGATCGTGACAGCTGAAAGTCGTGAAGACTGAGAGTTGTTTGGATTGACGATTGAGAAAAGCCTTGAGACATCAATGACAATCGTCGACCGCAAAAGCCCCTGTTAGCTGCGGTAGAGTGAGGATCGTGCCGGGCCGGGTCTAAGCGGTTCTAACAGAATAACGTTTGACATCAAGATAGCTAACGAGGAAATGGATCAACTCAATATTGAACGAGATGAATTTCGTCCCGAATGGAATTGCACCATCCGACCACAACCGAAATAGTTAATGTTATTTTGTTATGCCGACTAGGTGTCGTCCAAGCCTCCTCCTATCATCTTCCTATCATCCTCCTTGATTCACGCGTAAATGACGCCGGACCCTAAGGGTTTGCGACCATGTCGGTGTGCATGGTCGTGTTGCCGGCATACGGCCTGTAGCAGGTCAAGAGGCCCGCCGAGGGTTAGAAACCCCCGGCTATGGTTGTGACGTCCACTGGAAGTGGACAGGGGAACCTCACCCCGCCAGGGTGGCGGCTGGAGAAGTCGGCGCTGCCCCTCTCCGGATTTGGCACGGTTGAAGCACGAAGAAGCGAAATAACGAAGGAACGAAGACAACCGGGGAGAACGTCCCGGCTTCTTGTGCTTGAGGACTATTTCTGTATTGACGGAGTACATACGTCTGTCTTATACTACGTATCAAATGAACCTCAGATACACGTTGCAGGACATTACCTTCGAGTGGGATGGTCACAAGGCAGCTGCGAACTTTCGCAAGCATGATGTGTCATTTGAGCTCGCCTGCGAAGTGTTTTTTGATCCTTTTGTGTGCTATCTGAATGATGAAGTAATCGAGGATGAGCTTCGTGAGACCATTTTAGGGCTAACCGGCAATTGGCGTCTATTGTATGTGGTTTATGTCATGCGGGATGACGTTATACGTATTGTATCGGCTCGGTTGGCGACAAGAACAGAGAGAGAACGGTATGAAAATCAATAAGATCAAAAAGCGGTTACACAAAGATCGCCCCACGGTAATGGTCAGTATTCGGATGCCTGAGGATGTAGTAGAAGACCTTAAACGGCTTGCTCCTCTACTCGGCTTTTCCGGTTACCAGCCGCTGATAAAGGCCTATGTTGGCCAGGGGCTGCGGGTAGATATGGAACGGTTGGAAGGACGCGTGGAACTGACTGCGCTCATCGAGAGCCTCCGCAAGCAAGGTGTCGAAGAAGAAGTAATCGCCTCGGCCATTACAGAGGCTCAAGGTATGGCTGATGTAGCTTGAGTGGGGCAGTTCTCGTCTCCACGCGCTGCGTGGGCAGCGCATGAGGTGGAACCGCGGAGAAGCGGAGTGATGGAAAGCGCGGAAGAGCACGGCCGGGCAAGTGAGGAAGCGCTGTCCCCGTGCATCGATGTGTAGCGCGCGGTGCGTGTTGTGCCCGGCGGTCCTCAGTGCCACAATGCGCGCTGTTGTCTTGGGCTGTGTGACACCATTCCAGTCATCATCCAATCTATCAGTCAGCCGGCCTGATGGGAGCCCGACCGGAGCTACACCGGCTCCTCGCGTACCCTTTTCACCCCCCCTCCGACCTCCGGTCACCTCCCCCGTCGTGACGGGGGAGGAAAATCCGAGAGAAACGAGGATAGGAGGGGGTGATGGACGGATAGCTGGGGAGTATCGTGCCGGGCCGGGTCTAAGTGTCGTCCAAGCATCCTCCTATCATCTTCCTATCATCCTCCTTGATTCACGCGTAAATGACGCCG
>JAFGMS010000257.1 GCA_016927375.1 Anaerolineae bacterium | reverse complement strand
TGCTGAGGCTTGTGATAGCAGTAGACACATACAAAGTACAAAGCTTTTAACTCGTTGCTCGGCACTCGTGACTCATCACTATTTTCAAAGGAGTATCGATGGATAAAGAAGCGATGGCTTCCCAGGGGTGGGAAGAAGTTGAGCATACGGCCGATTGGTCAATACGGGTGTGGGGTGAAGATCTGCGCAGCTTGTTCGAGAATGCAGCTCGTGGTATGGTTAGCTTAATCGAAGGCAAAGCCGCACCGGAGCAATCGACCACCGAGCACACGTTTGAATTAGAAGCGCCGGATTTGGAAGTTCTGCTGGTAGACTGGCTGACGGAGCTTCTGACTCTCATCGAAGACGAAGGCATCATTTTTTCTCATATCCGCGTGGCACAGGTGGACGATCTCAAGCTAGTGGCCCAGGCCAGCGGGCAGCCGGGCGGTGCATTCAGCAAACATATCAAGGCTGTCACGTTTCACAATCTCGCTGTCCGGCGCACGTCCACAGGCTATGAAACGGTGATTGTGTTTGACGTCTAGCGCTGTGGGTGCAGGATTTTATGGGAAATGATGATGGAAAAGAGCCCTATCGTCGATTTTGGCTTTGCTACTAATCTTGCCGTCATCCAGAAGCCCGGTATTTCTGAGACGCTTATCATCGTGGGCCGGTCTCAGCTGGATAAACGCTGGGCACGCATCATAACTTGGGGGGCAGCCCAGACCCTTTGGTTTCGCCTGACTCATATTCTTTATCCCCGTGCCGCTCAGCAGATCACGCCCCGTGCCGCTACCGCCGCATTTCGCCGTTCTGATGCACCGGCTATTACCTCGTTCTTGAATGTGACCGCCAAAGAACAAGAGAGAGTCATTATGATACACGGTCTTGGTGGGCAGGTGGAGTGGAAAACTCATTTCTCCTACGATGAAGGCCACGAGCTGTGGGCCGCTCTTGAAAGAATCCTCGATGCGGTTTAAGTGCTGAGTGCCGGGTAAATGAGTGCTGAGTCAAACGCGAGAACGTCGAGAATACGAAGGGTAGGATAGTGCCATGCGCAAGCAGGATTTTAAGCGTCTGTCAGATTATGTATGGGAAATCCCCGCCGATTACCGGGCTGATATGCAGGTCCCTGCGCGCCTTTATGCAAGTGAGCCTCTGCTTGAGGCTGCGCTTGAAGACCGTTCTGTGGAGCAGCTGATCAACACGGCCACACTACCAGGGCTGGTCGGCGCGGCGATGGCTATGCCGGACATCCACCAGGGGTATGGCTTCCCGATTGGTGGTGTAGTAGCATCGCGCACACAGGATGGCATGATCTCACCCGGCGGAGTGGGCTACGATATAAACTGCTTGCATGGTGGCACCCAGGTGCTACATGCTCCGGGGTACACACGCTCGATCAGGGAGATGGCTGGAGACTGGGATCAGTCGTCTCTGGTCTGCCAGGATTTCGAATCCCAGCGAGAAACTACGACATTCATTGCTCGCTACATCAGCATACCTCCTGCCAGTCCGGTATATCAGGTCAAGACCGAATCGGGAGATGTCGTAACGGCGACGGCCGATCACCCCTTCTGGACACCTGATGGCATGGTCGAGCTTGACCGTCTACAGCCAAGTGACCAGATTGCAATGAAACCCTTCCAGGGAGTGCCCTATCAGTTTCCTGGCGACCAGATACTTGTTGATGAGCGTGACATTGAGCGTATGATGTCAAAGTATGGGAAGGGCAAAGCTGGTAATGCACTAGGCCGGATTCTTAAGTACTTGAATCAGCGCGAGTTACTGCCCCTGCAGGCTGACTCTCCGCAGTTACCTTATCTGCTCAAAATCGCGGGTTTTGTTTGGGGTGATGGAGGAATTTACTTCATTGGCAGGGCAGGCAAAGGCGTTACCTGGTTTTTTGGCAAGCCAGGAGACCTGGAGACTATCCGCCAGGACGTGTTGGCGGCTGGTTTTACTCCTTCACGTGTTTACACGCGTATCCGACATCACCAAGTTACTACAACCTACAAAGATTACGAATTCACCCATCATGAATCGGCGTTCAAGGTGAGCAGCAGTGCATTTGCTGTGCTCCTGGCTGCGCTGGGTGTGCCTGTCGGCAACAAGGCTTCTCAGAGTTTTCGATTGCCTGCGTGGATCAAAGAGATACCGGCTTGGCAGCAGCGGCTTTTTTTGGCTGCGTTGTTTGGTGCCGAGTTGACTGCTCCTGATGCATATGAAAAGCACAATCATAACTTCAAGATGCCTGGTTTGTCTGTTAATAAGCGTGAGGAATATGTGGAATCGGGTCGGGAGTTCCTGGAAGACATTGCAGTACTCCTAGATAATTGTGGAGTAGTAACCTCGAAAATCGCAGTTCGCTCTGAGCAGATCAATCAGGATGGAACACAATCATGCCGTTTGCGTCTCTGTCTTTCTGCAACTCTAGAGAACCTAATCAATCTCTGGGGACGGGTTGGTTTTGAATACAATGCGGATAAATCGCACCTCGCTCACTTGGCAACACAGTATCTCAAGAATAAACGCGAGGTTTTGCGGGCACGAGAGGCTGTGGCCCAGGCTGTGTCTGTCCTGCGTGAAGAAGGGATGTCTGTGAGCGATATCCACCAGAGGTTGAACAGCTATCATACTCATGCTGGCTTTATCGAACATTCGCTATACCGCGATCCTCAAAGGCAGGCGCGTGTTGGCCAACGCTTCCAGTCCTTCGAAGACTACTGTCAGGAGGCGACTGCTGGGCTTGGTGACAGCGGGATGGTATGGGAACGAATCGCCAGCATTGAGCCAGCCGATGATGTTGACTTAGTTTACGATTTCACTGTTGCTCATCCTGACCATAACTTCGTGGCGAACGGTTTTGTCGTTTCAAACTGCGGTGTCCGAGCGCTGGCCAGCAATCTCGATCTGGAAGAGGTGCGCCCGTACATCGATCAACTGGCATCGACGCTCTATCGCAACTGCCCCAGCGGGGTCGGCAAGGGGGGCGGGCTCACACTCAACAACAAGCAGTTTGAGGAAGTGCTCATCCGAGGCTCGGAGTGGGCACTCGATGAGGGGTATGCTGAGAAGCAAGATGTTTTGCGAACCGAGGAGAACGGCCACCTTACAGCTGCCGATCCGGAACAGGTCAGCAAGAACGCCTGGAAGCGTGGTATCGGCCAGATCGGGACGTTAGGGGCCGGCAACCATTTCATCGAGGTAGATGTCATCGACGAAGTTTTTGATGAAGAAGCTGCTGCCGCAATGGGATTGGTCAAGGGACGGATTGCGGTACAGATCCACTGTGGCTCGCGCGGGTTTGGTCATCAGGTTTGCTCGGACTATGTGCGGAGCTTCCAGTCTGCCATCCACAAATATAATATCAGCATTCCGGACCGTGAATTGATCTATGCGCCCTTTAACTCACCAGAAGGACAGGCTTACTATGGGGCGATGTGCGCGGCGGCTAATTTCGCCTTTGTCAACCGGCAGGTGCTGGCCTCTTTGATCCGGCGCAGCTTTGAAGAGGTCCTGCAAGGCCAGGTAAGCGATTGGCACCTGCACCAGGTTTACGATATAGCTCACAACATGGCCAAGGTCGAGGAGCATACGGTGGATGGCAAGGCCGTCGAGGTTGCTGTCCATCGCAAGGGCGCCACGCGGGCATTCGGCCCCGGCTTCGAAGGCCTTCCACCGGAGTATCGTCCCATTGGCCAGCCGGTGCTCGTGCCGGGCTCGATGGGCACATCGAGCTGGGTGCTGGTCGGGACGGCTGCCAGCATGGAGCAGACTTTCGGCAGCTCCTGCCACGGAGCAGGACGGACGATGAGTCGCAGCGCGGCCAAGCGTTCCATCCGCGGTGACCAACTGCGCATCGAATTGAAGAATGAGGGTATCCATATACGTGCCGGGTCGATGCCCGGTCTGGCCGAGGAGGCCCCTCAGGCCTACAAGGATGTCGATGAGGTGATCAAGGTGGTCAGCGGGGCGGGTATCGCTCGCAAGGTGGCCCGGCTGGTGCCGGTGGCGGTGATCAAGGGATAGTCTGCAAAGGAAAGAGATGAAGAGGCGAGGTGTTCTCTGTTGGCTTCTCGCCTCTTTGATTCTCTCTGGCTACTCACTGAGATTGTGCAGCTTCACCAGCTGCTCGACCAGCTCCCCGGTGCCCTGCTGTGGCATATCCAGGTCGCCGACCGGATCGGACAGCTCATCCATGCCTTGCAGAGCGTAGGCAACGTTTAGCAGGCCGTGAGACAGCACCTCCAGGTCGTAGCCGCCTTCCATAACAAAGATGATCCGTCCTTTGCACAGCTCATCGGCCATCCGGATCAAATCGCGTGCCAGGTCGGCGTAGCCTCTCAAGTCGAGCTGGAGCATGGCCAGGGGATCAGACCAATGGGCATCGAAGCCTGCCGAGATCAGGATGAGATCGGGTTGGAAGCGCCGGGCAGCAGGCCACAGCACCTTTTCGTAGAGCAGCCTGAAACCATCGCTGCCGACCCCGGCACGCAGCGGCATGTTGATAGTCGCGCCTTTGCCTTCCCCCTCGCCGATTTCTTTCATCGAACCCGTGCCGGGGTAATGAGGATATTGGTGTGTCGAGACGTATAGGACGCTCGGATCGTCATAAAAGGCATCCTGCGTGCCGTTGCCGTGATGGACATCGTAATCCACGATCATCACTTTCTCGATGGCGGGATTGCTCCTCTGGGCGTGCCGCGCAGCGACGGCAACATTGTTGAACACACAGAAGCCCATGGCGCGCGTCGCAATAGCATGATGCCCCGGTGGGCGTACCAATGCCAGCCCGTTATCGGCTTTGCTCGCGAGCACCGCATCGACGGCGGTGATCAACCCACCCGCAGCAAGACAGGCGACATCGTAAGAGACGGGAAGCAAATAGGTGTCCGGGTCGAGCATTCCCCCGCCTTGCTCGGCAGACTGCTTGACGAAATCGACATAACGCGATTCGTGCACGAGAGCCAACTGCTCCGGCGTGGCCGGGACGGGATCGATAGACATCAGACGTTCAATCATGCCAGAGCTTTCATAAAGCTGCCAGACCGCTTCGAGCCGCCCGGCATGTTCCGGGTGGCCTTCGAGCGTATGCAGCAGGTAATCGGGGTGGGTGACGTAGGCAGTGTTTGTCATGACGTCTCCTAGGGTAAGGGCATGGCAGAGCGTGTCATGCCCATCATAGCACCACTTCTAATACAATTCCACCACCCTGGAATGCTTGCGAGGGAAAAGATTGTTCAGAATGGCGTGAGATTC
>JAFGMS010000256.1 GCA_016927375.1 Anaerolineae bacterium | reverse complement strand
CTGATGTGTCGAAAACGCGTCCAGAAAAAGCTGTTTCACCGCAGAGAGACGACCGAAGGTCGTGGCAGAGAACGCAGAGCAACAACAAAGATTTTTGTCAGCAATCCCTGCGCAAATCTCCAAAGCGGGAACTGCTGAGGCTTCACCGTCTTGCACCTATCCCCAGATTGGTTAGAATACATAAAACGCTGCCCTTTGAATGGTGGGTGGTGTTTTTTTGCTTTATTCTCGTGGCTGCCTAACACTCTGCAAAAAGGAGTTGGGTGACATGGGGTATAATGAGGGACAGAGTGGCCGACAACAACTTCGATACATTCAGATCTAATGTAAGCTCTAGTTCAGTTGGACATAAGTTCGTCCCCGGTTTCAGGCGGTCTTCCCAACTGTATAAAGTGCTTTACGCTGTGTGATCTCAGTGTATACGATTTCTCGCCGCAAAGTACTAGTGTTCCGGGGCCTAAGTAACCCCCTGGTCATGGCTTGCCCTGGAACACTTAAGCAGTTGAGTATGAAGGGCATCTTTACCGCCGGGCTATTTCTGCCCAACTGTACTAGTGAGACAAAGTAGGGCATTGGGAGCTTTAGCCTGCGATCTGCTTAGCTTTATCTTTGGTTAGATGCATGTTCCCTCTGCATATCCAGGCTTGCTCGCGGCATCGCAACACGAGACAGTAGCAGCCTGCACACAGAGATAAGCCAAGAGGAGAAACCCAGATGAAGATACCAATGGCAGCAGATACAACATCACAAGATCCCGATTCGGATGAAGTCCCAGATTATTCGTGTGAAGATCTTCGAGCAAAAATCCTGAGTGAGCGCTCCTTGATCATCGCGGCCAATCGCGCCCCTGTGACCTTTGAGTTGACTGAGGCCGGTGAAATGAGCCCGCACCGAGGTGAAGGCGGCCTGGTCACAGCGCTGCTTGGCTTATGCCAATACACTGATGCTACCTGGATCGCTTGTGCACAGTCTGAAGCCGATACGATATGGACCGAAGGAGATGTTCCTCTCCAAAATGGTCAAGGCAGTATTCAAGTGCATTTTGTCTCTCCCCAAAAGGCAGCCTATGATGGCTACTACAACGAGATTGCCAATCCCTTGTTGTGGTTCTTGCAGCATTCCATGTGGGACATTCCCCGGGCACCGGTGATCAGCCGAGCGACCTGGGAGGCGTGGGAGCAGGGTTACGTTGTCGTCAACCGTCTGTTTGCCGATGCCATTGCCAAGAAAGTTCTCAACTCACCCCAACCTTCCCTGGTCATGCTGCAAGATTATCATCTGTATCTGGCCGCGCGATTTCTGCGTTCGAAGCTACGTGCTAAAGACCGGCCAATTGTGTCACACTTCATCCATATCCCCTGGCCGGGGCCTGAGTACTGGCGTATCCTTCCTCCTCCTATGCGTTATGCTATCCTGGATGGGCTGTGTGCCGTGGATGTCCTGGGCTGCCAGACACGCGACGACGGGATGAATTTCCTCCGTACCTGTGAAACATATCTACCGCGTTCTCATGTCAATTACAGGCGCGGCCGTATCTGGTATCGCAATCATGCCACGCATGTCCATGATTTCCCGATTTCGATCAATGTGAAAGATCTCAGACGGACAGCTGAATCAGAAGAAGTGCACGAACATCGGGAGGATCTCCGAGCTTCTCTGGGAGACCGGCGTCTGATTGTTCGGGTTGATCGAGTCGAGCCCAGCAAAAACATCATACGGGGCTTTCAAGCCTTCGAAGAAATGCTGGAACTCTATCCCGAGTATTGCGACAAGGTGGTATTTCTGGCACTTCTGGCTCCATCCCGAATGGGCGTTGGTGAATACCAGGGCTATCTTGACGAAATTATGGCTGCCGGCGGGAGAATCAACGCTATGCATGGGTCCAGTGAATGGGAGCCAGTACGTGTCCTGATCGGCGAGAATTATTCCCGGGCTATGGCTGCTTTACAGATTTATGATGTACTCCTGGTGAACTCCATCGTCGATGGGATGAACCTGGTAGCCAAGGAGGGCCCTATTGTCAATCAGCGTAATGGTGTCCTCATCCTTTCAGAAGGGACCGGGGCCCGCCAGCAGCTGGCGCCTGGGGCGCTGGTCATCTCACCCTGCGATGTGTATGCCACAGCCCGGGCGCTCCATCAAGCCCTCATCATGTCGCCCGAAGAACGCCAGGAGCGCGCCGAACGTCTGCGCTGGATCGTCGAGCGCGATCACATTGGCGTCTGGCTATGCCAGCAGCTCGCAGCGATTGCAAATCTCTTTCCAGGGAAACGGGTATGAAGATGCCAACAACCGCCATATTGCACTACGCGGCGCCTCCCATAGTCGGTGGTGTAGAGGCTGTAATCCATGCCCATGCAGCGATCTTCATTCAGAATGATTACCCTGTTACTGTAGTAGCCGGGCGGGGCGACCAAGCATCTTTGCCCTCTGGTACGGGGTTTATGTTGGTGCCGGAGATCGACTCGCAGCATCCTGAAATCATACCGATCAGCACCGAGTTGGAACAGGGCCGGGTGCCATCTGAGTTCGAGGGTATGACAGACCGGCTGGTCGCGGCTCTTGACCCTGTTTTAGAACCGTTTGACTGCCTGATCGTCCACAATATATTCACCAAACATTTTAACCTGCCCCTCAGCGCTGCGCTCTATCGGCTGCTCGATGCGGGGAAGCTGCGTCACTGCATCGCCTGGTGCCATGATTTCACGTGGACCAGCCCTAACTCTCGTCCCAAGGTCCACGACGGCTATCCCTGGGATTTGCTGCGCACCTACCGGCAAGATGTTACGTATGTCGTTGTCTCTCAGCGCAGACAGCGAGAACTCGCATCGCTGCTGGGGTGCTCTGCCGAGCACATTCACGTGATTTACAACGGCGTCGATCCGGCGGTGCTGTTAGGGTGGTCAGCGGAAGGCCGAGCGCTGATTTCCCGACTTGGCATCCTGGAAAGCGATCTTGCTCTGCTGATGCCGGTTCGCGTCACGCAGGCCAAGAACATCGAGTATGCTCTGCATGTAGTTGCAGCATTGAAAGCGCAGGGTGCCGCTCCGAAGCTGGTCTTGACCGGCCCTCCTGATCCGCATGATCCACAGATTATGGCTTACTTCCAGGAGCTGAAGGCGCTGCGCAAGGAGCTTGATGTCGAGGAGGAGGCGAGGTTTGTTTACGAGTCAGGCCCAAGCCCAGATGAACCTTTTACCATCGGTCCCGATGTGGTTGGAGATCTATTCCGTGCCTGTGATGTGATGTTCATGCCCAGCCATCGGGAAGGCTTTGGTATGCCGGTACTGGAAGCCGGTTTGGCCGGCTTGCCGGTTGTTTGTACAAATGTCCCGGTGGCGGAGGAGATTGGTGGGGATGATGTGATATTCCTCGCGGCTAATGAGGGCCCCACGGATACAGCTGCAAGACTCCTGGTCTGGGCGGAACACAGTACCGTCCATCACCTGCGCCGCCGGGTGCGTCAAGAGTACACTTGGCAGGCACTCTTTCACCAGAAGATCGAGCCCCTGCTCAAGGGGAGTGAAGAACAAGATGACGACAGATCTTGAAACACTCAACCGACATCTGGCCGATGCTGGAAGGGTGAGGCTTTTCCTGGATTATGATGGCACCCTGGCTGACTTCGCTCCTACGCCCGATCACGTAACCCCTGATCCGGCGATCATTTCTTTACTCACATCACTGGTGAAGCATCCGCACTTCAAAGTAGCCATTATCAGTGGTCGCCGTCTTGAACACGTTCAGAAGTTAGTGCCGGTACCGGGCATTTTGCTGGCGGGCACTTATGGCATTGAGCTGCAAACGCCTGACGGGAAACATGTCGACCGGGCAGAGTATGATATTGTCCGCCCGATCCTGGACGATCTCAAGCCGCGCTGGCAAGAACTAATTGCCGGACACGAAGGTTTCTACCTGGAGGATAAGGACTGGGCAATGGCTATTCATGCAAGCTTTGCCGTCGATGACGAAGCCGATCAAGTGCTGGCTTCTGCACGCCATATGGCAGTCGAGGCCCCGGCTTCAGCGGCGCTGCGCGTATTGGGTGGCCATAAGTTCCTGGAGATTGGCCCAAGGCTAGCCCACAAAGGTCGGACGGTCGAATATCTGCTCGATCGATATCCCTGGCCTGGCGCTCTGCCGCTTTATGTGGGCGATGACGACAAAGACGAAGAGGCGTTTGAGGTGATCAAGACACAGGGAGGTATCGCCATCCTCGTCTCCTCAGAGCCGCGCGACACGGTGGCTGAGTATCGCCTAGATGCACCACGAGACACCCGTCGATGGCTGAAAACACTGTCTCATAGTATTTAGAGTGGGTAGTCAATTACCACCCCCTTTGGTGGTGGCTCAAGTTATTGGATAATTGACGATTGCTGATTGACGATTGAAAAACAGATTGTTGCAACGACCAGGCAATTATCCAATCGTTACTTG
>JAFGMS010000255.1 GCA_016927375.1 Anaerolineae bacterium | reverse complement strand
GCCTTTCGGATGTGCTATTGAGCTGATGGGAGAATCGATGCAAAGCCGGCTGAGCCTTGCTATCTTCATACCATGTACATGTCGTGATTATCCAGTTTATGGCTGATTCCCCAAAAACCGGCGAATTGACACACTACCTCGCCGGTGCTATGCTGCGTAAATGGATTGGAAAGCACACCGAGCCATCACACCAGCCCCCCAGATGACCAGCCCATATCGATCGAGGCGGTCACGCTTGTTACACCAACCAAGACGCTCACCCCTACACTATGCCAATGCGCACTCCCACGCCAACCCAGACTCTGACTCCATCCAATACGCCGTAGGCCAGCCGGACGCTGCTTTATACCTTCACTCCACGCCATTATCGGGTATATCTACTTTTTTCGGGAAATTGTACGGTATTTTAGGCATAAGAGCCCGAGCTGGAAACAACTCGTCGGAGTACACAATGACATGCTTAGGGGCTGTTTGCCCATCTTCTGATGTTATGTACGCGGTATTTTCAACTGTACTCCGACGAGTTTCATCCAAAACACACCATTACCAGCTGTTCAGATTGTCGAGATCCTGCTATTGCCGCAGTCAACTACCACTGCTTTCGAGCAAATGGGATCAGAAATTTGAAAACTGTACTCCGACGAGAGTTCTGCGACGAGTCTCGATTGACAGTATCAACTACGCGTAGATTTTCGTGAGTTTTCCTGAAAAAGGTAGATGTACCCGGTCATGCGTAAAAGGTAAATATGTAAAACGTGAGACGTGACGAGTATCCAGTCTGAGGTTACAAGTCACAGATCGAAGCTTGAAAAGCTAAAAGCTAAGAGCCAACAGCTAAAAGCTGAGCAGTTACGTCATTACTTACTATGGCGTGTACTCCTCCAGTTCCAACTGAATCATAAGGTCGGGCAGCGTCGTAGGATCGTTTTTGTCAAACTTCGCATTGCCCGGTATGTGGCCCCAATATCTCATATCAGCTGTGTATGGATCCACAAAGAACAGGCTAATTTCGTCAATGGCCGGATAGATGCACTCCGTCTCAATCATGACATTCCAGGTTACAACGCCAGTTTGCTCCATGAACGGTTCGAACTCCTCATACTGATATTCGATTTGGCCCATGAGCAGGGTGCTGTTCCCCATGTGATAGTACGTAAACCCATAATTTGCCAGATCTATAACGTCTGCATATTGAGCTTCGATGGCTTCACGCACTTCAGGCCACGTGCAAGCATCGTCCGGCTTAGGACCAAAATCATACTCGCTGGGTGGTTTGGCCATATATTGGGGTGCGTTTCCTTCATCAACTTTTGCTAACACTTCTGTCACCAGTTCCAAGTCAGAGAGATCTGATCGGTCAGGCAGTGAGTTGATCTCGAAGCGCATTGCTAACCAGCTATTGTAATCTCTATCAACCACATTGGGAGCAATCGCATCGTAAATTTGCCTGACACAGGGTATATCGTTAGCCAGATTCATCACCGTATGTGCCGCCAACATGGTTGAAGAATATTGATACTCTTGGAATTCATCGAACTCATCGACTGCCGGATCGATGTCAGGGTGAACAAGCCATAGCAGCAGAACCATGTCTTCACCACCCGCATCGTCGTAGTGATGTTGAAATGCCGAGAATTCGTACTGCTTGGCCAGATACTCTCGGACTTCGATAAGCGTGCCGGTATTGGTGCAGCCCATGGTATTTGAAAGTTGTGCCGCATCCAGTGTGGCTGTTGGCGGCAGGGTGGGTCTGGGTGTCAGGGTGAGTGTTGCTGTCGGTGTTATCGAGGGGGTAGCAGTCGGTGATGGTGAAGATGTCGCCGTGCTGCTGGCTGTTGGTGTCATGGCAGGTGAAGGTGCTATCGTCTCGCATCCGGATGTGACGACAGCGAGTATGACAACGAACAAGAAGGTAGATAGTGTCTTGGACATGGTCGCTGCTTTCTGTGGATAGTGGCAAATATGCTTGGCGCTCATGTCCTCACACTATCATCCTGGTTGTTTCATCCTACACAAACCGTGTAACAAAGATGATACTTCATGTAACAGACTCAATACATGGTTACTACCGCCCGCTGACTTTTTCCCCGAGGTAGGCAGGCGCCAGAATGGCGAACAGCGTCCCAATGCGCTGGTCGCGCATGCGCGTGGCCAGGCGTGGATCGATATCCTCCAGCTCATGGGAAGTGGTGATTACGGTTGGCAGGCGGGCATTGTAGCGATAGTTGAACAGCTGGTAAAGCTTCTCTTTTGCCCACGGTGAGGCCAGCTCGGTTCCCAGATCATCCAGAACGAGGAGCGAGGCGGTCTTAACTTCGTTGAAGCGTTTGTCGTAAGATACTGTACTGTCGGGCGCGAAGGTGGACCGCAGGTGATCGAGCAGGTCGGGGACGGTGACGAACAACACTGCATCTCCCTTTGCTGCGTAGCTGTTGGCGATGGCTGCCGCCAGGTGCGTCTTGCCGCACCCATAAACTCCTATCAGCACCAACCAGCCTTGGGGTTGATCAGCGTAACTCTTGGCCAGCTTGAAGGCTCGTTTGAGATTGTCGCGCTGTGCGGCCGGTAAGTCTTTGCGCACCTCAAAGGTATCGAAGGTCATGTGGCTGTAGAACCCCAGGCCGTTCAAGTCGCTCTGGCTCGAAGCAACTCCTCCGCGGCGATAATCAGGGGCGGAGATCGGCACAACCTCGCAAATATCAGGATCGGAAAGGCGCGAGCGCAGGCGCAGCTCAAGCTCTTCGAGGTTTCGATTGGTTGTCACCACTGTCGGCAGCCGGACAATATATCGATGGTTAAGTATCTGGTAAAGCTTCTCGATGGCCCAGGAAGTCGGGCTTTCGGTGCCCAGGTCGTCCAGGATCAGAAGCGGGACGTTGCGCACCTCATCAAAAGAATCTTCATCCTCTTCATCCTCCTTGGTCCGGTAAGAGGCCCGCAGATGGTCGAGCAGGTCGGGGACGGTGATAAATATCGCTTTGTTCCCCATAGCGATCTGGGCATTGGCGATGGCTGCCGCCAGATGCGTCTTGCCGCACCCATATCCCCCTGCGAGCACCAGCCAGCCCTGCGGCTCGTCGGCATATGCGGCTGCGCGCTCGTAGACCCGCTGCAAGTTATCTCGATCCTTCTCCTGCAGACCAACACCGTCCCGGCTAAACGTATCGAAGGTCTTGTTTGCCAGGTGTTCCAGCCCACCCAGGCGGCGTAAGTAGGCCTGCCGGGCTGCATCGACGCGCGCCCGGCGGCACTCGCAATCGAAGGCTTTACCGAAATGCGGGTGGCCCTCAGGAACGTCGTAGCGGACGTACCCCACCCCACCACAGATCGGGCAATCGGGATCTCCTGCGCCATAGTGTTGCTCAGAATAGGTCATGATTTGTGTCCGTTCAACAGTTGACAGTCACCGGTGCTCGGTTTTCAGTGCTCAGTTCTTGGTGCTTGGTCTTTTGCCATATGCCATAAGCTATTTGCTATATGCAATTTGCTGACAGCTGCCTTTCAATGATTGATCTCATCACGATACTTGCCGCTGATGTAGCGCTGGCCGTCCGAAGTGCGGTCTCGGTAATCCTGGCGGCCCTCTGCCTGCCAGCGCTTGAGCACGGCATCGATGTAAGATAGGTTGCGTTTATTGCGGGCCACCGATATCTGGACAGCCTCTTCGATCCAGTCGGCCGGGTAGGTTGTCTCAAATTCCTGGAGACGCTCGGCGATCAGGGGCGTCAGCGGCCCGATGTTCTGCTCATACAAGGTGAAGATGTTAGGGCGCTCGACGCTGAGATCGAGCAGTGTGTCAGGGTCGGTATCGGGGCGCCACTTACCTGCTTCGATACCCTTCACGGCCGCCCGGCCGCGCTCGGTGTTGACGAAGTACAGGTTCCTGGTCTGCCCTTGACGGTCTACTTCAACCTGGAGCAGCGTCCCGCGGGCCACGGCGCGTTCCAGGCCCTCCTGCAAAGCCTGTAGTTGCTGCTCATCGCGCAGTCCCAGCCCGGCCATAAAAATCTGGTCGCTGGCCAGCTCTTCTTCCCACAAGTAGGCCGTCTGACCCTCCTTTTGCTGCAAGCGCCAGAAGCAGTATAGCGTTACCTTCAGCTCGGCCAGGCTGTCGATCTGCGGCAGTAAGGCGCTGAAGAACAGGCCAGGGATCTTGGTGAGACGCCCCTTTTGTGGAAAGCCGCTGAAGCCCTTCATGGACGTCCCCCTGAAGGCAGCAACGAGCAATGAGTAACGAGCAATGAGTTACAGGCTGGAGGCGTAGTGGGCTGGCCTGCAAGTATGCAAGTATGCAAGTTTGCAAGGGGGCGGGCAATCAGTTTTGTGTACTGACTGCTGACTGCTGACCACTGATAGCTGATAGCTGATAGCGTTGCCATTGGCTGTCCTCTACTCCGCATCCAAATCGACGCTGATACGGGCCGCGTTCTGGAACTGCGTCAACTCGGGAATGAAGATCAGGTCGACCACACCGGTTGGCCCGTTACGGTGCTTGGCGATGTGTATCTCTGTCCGGTCGCCATCGGACGTCTCGGGATTGTAGTAAGCATCACGGTAGATGAACATCACGACGTCACTATCCTGTTCGATCGACCCACTTTCACGCAGGTCCGAAAGGAGCGGGCGCTTGTCGGTGCGCTGCTCGACAGCGCGGGAGAGCTGGGCCGCTGAGACCACCGGCACGTTGAGCTCGCGCGCCAGCTGTTTGAGCGAGCGGGAGATGTAAGAGATCTCCTGGACCCTATTCTCAGAGCGAAAGGGCGTGGTCATCAGCTGCAAATAATCGACGACGATCAAGGCGAGGCCGTATTCCAGGTGCAGACGGCGCGCCTTGCTTCGAAGTTCCTGCGTGCTGAGGGCCGGCGTGTCGTCTAGGTGGATGGGCAGCCGGCTGATATCCTCGGTGCCCTTGACAAATTCTGCCCAGTCGGTGTCGCTCAGTCTACCCTCCCGCAGCCGGTGAGAAGGGATATGGGTGATACCGCTGATGAAGCGCTGAACCAACTGCTCGTTGCTCATCTCCAGGCTGAAGAGCGCCACGCGCTGGTTGAGCCGGGCGGCATTCATTACGATGCTGTTGAGCATGCTCGATTTGCCCATGCCGGGCCGGGCGGCAATGATGATCAGGTCGGACTTCTGTAACCCACCCAACAGGCGGTCCAGATCGATAAAGCCGGAAGGGACGCCCATCACCATTTCCTGGTGGCGGGCCATGAAGCTAACGTGATCGAAGTACTCGCTGGCGGCGTTCTTGATGGGCACCAGGTCATGCACCAACCGGCGCTCGGTGACCTCGAACACAGCATGTTCGGCGCGGTTGATAACCTCGTCGATGTCCGTCTCGTCGGAGTGTGCTACGCGGGCGACCTGCTGCGCGGCATCGATCAGCCGGCGGCGCAGCGCCATGCGCTCGACGATGCGCCCATATCCTTCGATGTTGAGCGAAGAGGGGGTCTTGTTGACAAGGCTCAAGATATAACCTGCCCCACCGGTCTCGGCCAGCTTGCCTGTTTGCTCAAGTTCGCTAACAACTGTCAGGTAATCAAGCGGGTCACGGCGCTCATGCAGGTTGAGCATCGCTTCCCAGATCCAGGCATGGCGGACGATGAAGAAATCCTCGGCCTTCAAGAAGGGGAGAACTTCAAACAACGCCTCTGGGTTGACGAGGATGGCACCGAGCACAGCTTCTTCTGCCTCGATGTTGTGCGGTGAAAGCTGGTCACTTCTCAGGTCTTGTACAGATTGTGCCATAGTGATGAGTCTACCCGGTTGCCTTGAAACGAAGAGGCGACCGGCCGGTCGCCCTGGTGAGGCATGACCTCGCCTCTGAACACGACAGATGAATGAGCGGGGCTAAGAAGCCCCGCCTGGAGGATACCACAAAGATTGCCAGGAAGAACAGATGCTATTGGTCGTCGAGATCGTCCAGGTCGAGGTTCTCCAGGAAATCTTTGAAGACACCCAGATTCTCCTCTTCACCCTCCCCAGGTACATCTTGCCCCGATGTAGACAGGGCCTGCTCGGCAACCTCGGCCTCGGGTGTGATAGAGGCCTTGTCCATTACCGACTTGGCCACGAAGATGGGCACCTTCATCCTGACGGCCAGCGCGATGGCATCGCTGGGGCGTGCGTCGATCTCCAACTCGCGGCCATCGACTTTGACTAAAAGGCGGGCAAAGAAGGTATCGTTACGTAGATCATTGACAAAGATATGTTCCAGCTTACCGCCCAATGCCTTGATCACCGACTTGAGTAAGTCATGAGTCAGCGGGCGGGTGACTTCGACACCTTGCAGCTCAACCCGGATGGCCTCTGCTTCGAAAGGTCCTATCCAAATTGGTAAGTAACGCTCGGTTTCCTGCTCTCTCAAGACCACAACCCGATCCTGAGACATCAGGCTTACCCGAATACTGTCAATCTCAACCCTGATCATAAGTCCCCCAGCCATCCTCCTTGGGGAGTTGGCGCAATTTCCTGTGCATAGTATAGCGATTATACCATACCAGATGAACTAACTTGTAGGCTCCCGTTGGATGTGATTATAGCACAGGATTATAACTGGGTGCAGTTGCTCTCTTTTACCAAGGACAGAAGCGAAAGAATGAGATTC
>JAFGMS010000254.1 GCA_016927375.1 Anaerolineae bacterium | reverse complement strand
GAGTATCCCGGCGGCAGTGGTACGCACCCGGGAAATGGCATTCCACCTTGTGTGATCGGCAAAGTCGATATGCGGACTAACGGCTTCTGGGGCACGGTCAGCCCGGACTATGATGACCCTGATATGATCGACGCGTTCGCTAAATTCATAGCCGCCTTTGGCGCCAAGTACGATGGCGATCCGCGCCTCGGCATCGTCCACATGGGGTTGATTGGGCTGTGGGGCGAGTGGCATACCTGGCCCTATGACCGGGACACGGCTGACGGCTATCCCGATTTGTTCCCCACGGATGCCACGTTGTGCACCGTCGTCAACGACTTTGACGCGGCATTCAGCTGGACACAGCTCCAGATCCGCTATCCCGATCTGGCCTGTGCCACGACCGCCAACATCGGTCATCATGACGACTCCTGGCCTTACAAGGAGTTCCGTTCAGGCACGGCGGAAGCGAAGGGCATGACCCTGCCCGTGTCGATGAACGGCTGGCCGGATGCCTTCCTGGAGCGTGCCATGAATGGCGCGGTCGAGAACAAGTGGATCAATCAGAGCATCGGCGGTGAGGTGCGCCCGGAGATCCAGGGCAATCTACCTGCTGCCTGGCCCAACGGCGCCGCCCAGGTCGATAACGTCAAGGCGGCAATCGAGCTGGGGCACTTCAGCACATCGATCAACGAACAGGGCGTCGGCGGCTATAATCCAACCGACCCCAACGTCCAGGCCATTGTGAGGCTTATGGGGTACGAGCTTTACGTCAGAAATGCCTATTTCAATAACAACGTTTCCAGCTCATTCAAGGTTGGCGTCCAGATTGAGAACCGCGGCGTGGCCCGCTTCTACTACCCCTGGACGGTGATTGTCGGCCTGAAAAACGGCAGCGGCAATGTGGTAAAAACCTGGAGCACCGCTTGGGATATCACACAGGTCCAGCCGCTGCAAATCCGCGCCTTCCCGGACTGGAACGTGGGCGCCGATCCGACCTACCGGAGCTTTGGCTATCCGATGTATTACGATGCTACGTTGAGCGCTTCTGGAATACCCAGTGGCACCTATACCGTGGTCATGCGCGTGAAGAATCCGCTCGAAGACATCAGCGAAGCCAGCGTGCGGGACAACATCCAATCCTGGCAGCCATTCCTGCCGGCCAAGAAGCTGCGCTTTGCCAATGCCTCGCAGAATGCGGATGGCTGGCTGAGTCTGGGAAGCATCAACATAAACAGCAGTGGGCCGACCTGGACGCCTGGCCCTACCAATACACCGGTTACACCGGTTGGGCCGACGAACACGCCGGTGCCACCGACTCAGGTTCCGACGGCTGTGCCGACAGCTACACCGATCATTCCTCCCACCGCCACGCCGGTTGGGGTGCAGTCCTACGAGGCCGAGGCCGGCGGCAACACGCTGGCGGGTGGAGCAGTGATCGCCAACTGTTCGGGCTGCTCCGGTGGCAAGAAGGTCGGCTACGTGGGAAACAACAGCGGCACACTCCAGTTCAACGGGGTGAACGCGCCGTCGAGTGGCAGTTATACCCTGACGCTCTATTTCACCAGCGCTGAGAGCCGCTCGGTGCAGATGAGCGTCAACGGAGGCAGCCTCACGACCGTCGGCTCGCTGAACAGCGGCGGCTGGGAGACGGTTGGCTCGGCGACGGTGACGGTCAGCTTAAACAGCGGCAGCAACACCATCAAGTTCAGCAACAGCAGCGGTTGGGCGCCGGACTTTGACCGCATCACAGTCAACACGGGCGGCGCCCCGACCAGCCCACCCGCGACCAACACACCGGTCGGCCCAACGGCTGTACCTACCAACACGCCGATTGTTCCAACGAACACACCCATACCGACCACCGTCGTTCCCACTTCGGGCACAACGCTGATGATTAACTCGTTCTCCGATTCTGCCAAATGGTACAGCAAGCTCAATGACCTGAACCAGGGCATCAGCTGGGTGATGGACAGCATCTACTACGGCGATCCCAACCCGGGCAACATCGTCATGAACTCCAGCCCATCCGGCCAGTACTATCAGGAGAACATCAACCGCGGCCTGGCCGGTTATACCACGCTGGTGCTGCGTATGAGAGATTGGTGGGACAGCGACACCGAGAATCACTGGAATGTCGTTTTGAACGATGGGACAAATCATACAGTCGCGCTGAATGCCTATGGCAACGTCAACGCGAGCTACCAGGATTTCAACATCCCGCTCAGCGCCTTTGGCGCCAACCTGGCGAATGCCAAGTATTTGCGGTTGGTGCACAAGGATAACACTTATGCCGTGCTGCTGGTGGATGCCATCAGCGTCAAGTAGACTGGATGCACCGACGGGTTTCTCTCGAGTTTTCGACACCCTCTCTCTCTCCCCTAGCTGCTACAGCGCCGGTGTTGGGAGAGAGGGTAGAGATACTCGATAAGATATCGTTCGCAAGGGTAACTATTCAGCTCATTTGCAATACAAGGTGATCAGTTTTCAGTTTTCAGTGATCAGTTTTTTCGCTGCAAGTTAATGAAATTTAACAAATAACCCGGTAACCGTAGGGGGAATGACAGTCGCCTGTGCACGAGTGGATTCCCGCTTCCGCGGGAATGACAGTACTGGTGCAGGTATCGGGGCAGAGTGGATGGGCAAAATAGTGAAGGTTCATCCGCTTGAGGGTCAACAGCCACAAGACGAATGACCAAGAACAAACAACTAAGAACTAAGAGCTGATAGCTGAGTAGTTGCTCGCAAAATGAATGAGGAGGCTCAAAGTGAAGCTACCGGTTTTCAAAATCTCACTCGTATTTGTGCTGAGCTTGATTGTGCTGGGGGCAGTTGTGGCGATGACGCCGACAAAGAGCGTCGCCGCGCCGCTGGCAGCGACCACCACGTATGCCGCGGACAACTCCACCTTCCCTAACCCGGAGCGCGGTTTTCACAATCGTTATGATATTGTGCCCGGCGGCAATACCGATTTTTCGCGATCCACCAATTCCGGTAATACATTGGTCCACAGCTATGTGCGCCTGGACAATTACCGGAGCAGTACCATTCCCCAGAGCGTGTTGGACCAGCTGTCTAATAGCCTGGCCGCCGCGCGGAGCCAGGGGATGAAGGTTATCCTGCGTGTCTCCTACAATTTCGGGCCCTACCCTGACTCCGAGCCGGATGCTACCGAGTACTGGATCGGCCAGCACCTGGCCCAGCTTCGCCCGGTGCTGGAAGCCAACCAGGATGTGCTGGCCTTCCTGGAGGCCGGTTTCATCGGCGCGTGGGGAGAGTGGCACACATCCACCAATGGCCTGGATACCGATATGGCGGCCAAGATCCGCGTCCTCAACAACATCCTGGCAAACGTGCCGTCCTCGCGGCAGGTGGCCCTGCGCTACCCCAGCGACGTGCGGTCGGTTATCAACGGAGGCGTCAGCTCGGCGCGTCTGGGCAATCACCAGGACTGCTTCCTGGCCAGCGACCCTGACGACTGGGGAACCTGGGGCCGCGACCCGGCCTACAGCGTCCAACAGGACAAAGATTTCATCGCCTCTGTCGGCGTGAATCACCCTGTTGGCGGGGAGACCTGTAATCTCGACTCGCCGCGGGTCAATTGTACGACGGCGCTCGCCGAATTGCAGATGATGCATTTCAGCGAGATCAATGAAGATTACGAGCCGGGCGTTATCAATGTCTTCAAGAGCCAGGGCTGTTACGAGACCATCAAGCAGAAGCTCGGCTATCGCTTCCGCCTGCTCAATGCCACCTACCCGACCAGCGTTTCTGCCGGGTCGAGCTTCAATTTGCAGGTGAGCCTGACCAACGATGGCTATGCCTCGCCCTACAACCAGCGGCCGGTCTTTGCTGTGTTGGATGGCGCTGGCGGCACCTATACCTTTGCCCTCTCGGCTGACCCCCGGAATTGGGAGTCGGGCCAGCAGGCAACTATCAACCAGACCTTTACTCTGCCCTCTATGCCGAGCGGCACTTACCGGCTCTCGCTCTGGCTGCCGGATAACGCCACGAACCTGCGCTCTGATGCGCGCTACTCGATCCGCTTTGCCAACCAGAATACCTGGGACGCGGCCAAGGGATACAACGTACTGGCCACGAACGTCCAGGTAGGCGGAGGTAGTGTCCCAACGCCAACACCTCCGCCTGGAGGTCCGCTGCCAAGCCCGTGGCAACACGGGGACGTGGGAGCCGTGGGGCAGGCGGGCAGCGCGAGCTACTCGAGTGGGACGTTCACGCTGGACGGCGGCGGAGCGGACATCTGGGGCTCGGCCGACGAGTTTCACTACGTGTACCAGACGCTGACGGGCGACGGGGAAATCGTGGCGCGTGTGGCGAGTCTGGAGAACACGGACGCGTGGGCAAAGGCCGGGGTGATGATGCGCGAGACGCTGAGCGCGAACTCGAGGCACGCGACGATGGCGTTGACAGCAGGGAACGGCCTGGCGTTCCAGCGGCGGGTGAGCACAGGCGGTGAGAGCAGCCACACGAGTGGTGGAGCCGGCAGCGCACCGTACTGGGTGCGCCTGGTGCGGAGCGGGAACACGTTCACCGGGTACCGGTCGACCAACGGGACGAGTTGGACGCAGGTAGGGTCGGAGAGCATCAGCATGAGCAG
>JAFGMS010000020.1 GCA_016927375.1 Anaerolineae bacterium | reverse complement strand
CTAGCACTTTGCGGCGGAAATCTGTATCCAGTCGAGAAGTGCAACGCAAAGTACTTTATACAGTTGGGAAGATTGCCTTAATCTGGCTATGAACTTATGCCCAACTGTACTAGCAGAAGTCCGGTGACCAGCGCATGCCCAGAAAAACATTTCGATCTTTTTCCAAAAACTTCTCGATCTTTTTTGCTAGTGATAGGCATGTGTTTTTCACCCTTGCTGCTTGAGCCAAGAAACCTGGTTTCTTTTTCCATGCTCTGTCAACTTGCTCTTTCCGCCCATTTAAGAGTGGCTATCTTATAGCCCAATGTCATGAAAGGCACAATTCATGCATTCCCACACCATTGAACGCTGGAAGGTTTTCGAGCTCTCACTAGATGGGCCTGCAGCCGGAAACCCTTTTACCGATGTTACCTTCAGCGCCCAGTTCAAATATCGGAATCGGGTGTTAGAACCGGATGGCTTTTACGATGGCGAAGGCGTGTATCGCATCCGCCTTATGCCTGACATGCCTGGGGTGTGGACCTACGTAACTAAAAGCAATCATCCTGAACTGGATGGTCATACAGGTGAATTCACTTGTACTGAAGCTTCACCGGAAAATCATGGGCCGGTTCGGGTTCGCAATACCTATCACTTTGCCTATGCCGATGGAACACCCTACCGCCAGATTGGTACCACCTGTTATGCCTGGGTCCATCAGGGTGATATTCTGGAAGAGCAAACCCTGGCCACGCTAAAAGACACCCCTTTCAACAAAATGCGGATGTGTGTTTTCCCCAAGCACTATATTTACAACGCAAACGAACCAGTCCATTATCCCTTTGAGCGCGATCAAGCCGGACAGAATGATCTTACTCGTTTCGATCTCCTCTTCTTCCGCCACTTCGAACGGCGCGTTGAACAACTGGACGAGTTAGGCATCGAAGCCGATATCATTCTCTTCCACCCCTACGATCGCTGGGGCTTTGCCACTATGCCGGCCGAGGTTGATGACTGCTACTTGCGCTATACTGTGGCACGCCTGGCGGCTTATCGCAATGTCTGGTGGTCGTTGGCTAATGAATATGATTTGATGCGGGCCAAGTCAATGGCGGATTGGGATCGCTTTTTCAGAATTATTCAAGAAAGAGACCCGTACCAACACTTACGGTCAATTCACAACTGCTATCAATTCTACGACCATAACAAGCCCTGGGTCACGCACTGCAGCGTACAGCATAGCGACCTGGAACAAGTAGCCAAGTGGCGAGATCTGTACAGGAAGCCGGTGATTGTGGATGAATGTGGTTATGAGGGCAACATCGAAAAGCACTGGGGCAACCTTTCGGCTCAGGAAATGGTGCGGCGTTTCTGGCTGGGCACAGTCCATGGGGGGTATGTGGGCCATGGAGAAACCTACCTGCATCCGGAAGACATTTTGTGGTGGTCAAAGGGCAGCCAATTGCACGGACAGAGTGTGCCCCGCATTGCATTTTTGCGATCAATTCTGGAGCAGGGGCCGGTCGACGGGCTCGATCCAATGACGACGATCTATCCGAACGCCAGCGGCCGGGAGGGGAAATATTATCTAATTTACTACGGTCTTCACCAGCCGGCAGAGCAGACACTTGAATTGCCGGGAGGACCCTATCGGATAGATATCATTGACACCTGGGAGATGACAATCACGCCGCTAGAGAGGTTCTTTGAAGACAAATCCCAGATCCAACTACCCGGTAAACCTGATATAGCTGTACGAATTCAGAAAGCTTGAAGCCGGCATCAGCTTAGTCAACCCGATCATGTTCCAAAATAGGTTGGCGCTCCTGAAACTTACCGTCAAAAAACTGGCTTTTGGAGAGTTCGCCATGACTGCCTTACGTCTCATCCGGAACCGTCAGACCACATCCAGGTCGTACACGGTGCGACGCGGCCAACCTGATTCCTCGGCGACGGCCCGGGCGGCTGTGCTGCGCGGCTCACCGGCGGCAAGCCGTGCGGCCAAAGCTGCTTTTACCTGCTCTTCTGTCCAGCTCTGCTTTACATCAGACGGTGCTCCTGCTATCACCAGAGTGAACTCGCCTCGCGGCTTGCTTTGTTCGAAGTAGTCTATGGCTTCATCGACCGTCCCACGCCAGACTTGCTCATAGAGCTTGGTCAGCTCGCGGGCCACGGCGATTTGGCGTGTCCCCAGGACGGCGGATAGATCGACCAGTGTATCGAGCAGTCTATGCGGAGCTTCGTACAGCACGAGCGTGTAAGGCAAATCGACCAGCTTTCCAAGCACAGCCCGGCGGGCCGCCGCCTTACGCGGCAAGAAGCCCAGATACAGGAAGTTATCGGTTGGAAGGCCTGATGCGACCAGGGCAGGAAGCAGCGCGCTAGGGCCAGGAAGCGGGATCACCGGCACAGCATGTTCGATGGCAGCCCGGATCAGCTCGTAGCCCGGATCGGAGAGGCCGGGCGTACCGGCATCCGAGACAAGCGCGACATCCCCTGTTTGAAGCGCAGTCAAGATACTATCCAGCTTGGCAAGCTTATTGTGCTCGTGGTAGCTGGTAAGAGGGGTCTTGATCTCAAAATGCTCCAGCAGGCGCTTTGTGGTACGGGTGTCTTCGGCGGCGATCAGCGATGCTTCATCCAGGATGCGCAGCGCTCGGAGAGTGATATCTTCTAAATTCCCAATCGGCGTTGGGACAATGTAAAGACTACCCATTTAGCTTATGGCCTATGGCGTATAGCTGATAGCCATCAATGTATCGCACGTTGCTCATTACTACAGGCCGATCAACGAGGTATCAACGGCATCCTTTCGCTAAGGCGAGAAGGGATGGTTCTGAATAAAGTTAGCTATAGCGACATTACGATCACACGTATCGAGTGTCCTGACAACGACAGGCTCGGAGAGCGGCTGGCCCGTACCGGCTAACAGTTGTATCTCGACCTCAAGCTCGACAGGCTTGTTGTTAATGGTGATCTCGTACCCCGATTCACCCCACTGAGTGGCATATCCGCTCCATCCAAGAGCGCTGTTTCCGTCCCAACGAGCAATGACTGCCAATCCTTTGAGTGGCTGCTGTTCCAGATCGAATACCTGCCCCACAATCCACAGGCCATCACACCCTGTTGTATGCTGCGTGTAGGTGACTGCTTCGTTCTGTAGGGTGAATGGCTCGACCGAAACCGTATTGGTGACATCAGGCTGCGTCGTGAGGCCGCCGGGGCTGGCCGATAAATCTAATGTAGCGGTGATTGTTTCCTGTGACTGTGTCCCGCGTGGCAGTGTGGTCGGCACGCGGGTGCTGGTTACCTCCGGTGTTTGCGAAGGGGGAACGACATTTCCGACATCCTCACCTCTATTGAAGACAAACAATGTAGGGGTAGGGTAAGGCGCTCCGGGAGGGAAGGGATTGAAGGGTAGCATCGGATTCCGGATTAGCATGATTGCCAAAACGCAGACACCCACTGTTGCTAACAGGAAAAGAACTGATACGAAGTTATAAAAGCCACCACCTCCACCGGATCGCTTACGACGTGGATGGTAAGAAGGTTCGGGCTCCAACTCAAGCCGATCTTCTTCTAAGGTGGCGGGTTGCTCGGGCTCATAGTCCCCGAATAAATCGTAATCGCTCACAAAACTCTCCTACATACGACTGATGTGGAATGAAGCAATCCGTTCTGGACTGTGAGTGATGCCCCACCAACCGGTATCGAAGGAGGCAGTGCAAGCAGAAGCTGAAAACCTTCTGGAAGAATATAGACTGTATTCCGGCCTCAAGTGAAACTTTGTGCGCCGGGTTTCACCCATCACTCAAAACTGTCCAGTGGCGTCTTCCACTCCACATCAGGTGACGAAAGAAAATCGGCCATGCATCCCAGATGGCCACATATAAAGGCATCACCCGGCAAAAAGCTGCTATTGGGCCTTGTCTTGTATCTGTTTGAAGGTGACCAGGGCCAGATTCTCATTGCAGTTCTTACGGGTGACGATTGTATAAGTGTCTGAAGCCACCTTACCATCACTGTATTCAAGCCATATTTTGAACGTTTCCCCATTCAGGTTTACAGGATCGTTGTTGAGGAAGAACTCCCAACCGCTTGAGCCATAGACTGTTTTGCTGTTACTCGTCGCATTCCAATTTACGTTGGCTCTTCCACCCGTAAGACGAACAACCATCCCTGTCAGGTGCCCATTTGACTTG
>JAFGMS010000253.1 GCA_016927375.1 Anaerolineae bacterium | reverse complement strand
AACCCTGTTTTTTGCTCTGCGTTCTCTGCGCACTCTGCGGTGAAACAGTTTTTTTCTGGGCGCATTCTTTCAAACCGGGAATTGCTGCAATATTATCAAGGAAAAGAGGATGGCGCGTCTTCGTTTATGCTCAACGGGAAAATGCACAGACAAACACCCAGGCACACGACCTCCTTATTGCTATCTGCGTTCTTTCACGTTGATCTGCATATGCCACTCGTCATAAGATCAGCCGAACCGTCTACCGGACGTGACCGTCGGCAGGCCGCGCACCTGCGCATACAGCCATATCACGACAGCGCCGGCGACAAACCCGCCAATGTGGGCAAAATAGGCAACCCCACCACCCCGCGATCCAATCGAGAGGATCCCCGGCAGTAGCTGCAAGATAAACCAGAAACCCAGCAGCCACAACGCAGAAATGGAGACGACCCGGATAAACCGGAAGAGGAACACCAGCGTCTGTACGCGAGCGCGAGGAAAGAGAATCAGGTAGGCACCCAGCACCCCGGCAATAGCACCGCTGGCGCCCAACGTCGGGATGGGACTGGAGGGATCGATAGCAATGTGGGCTATGTCGGCAGCGATACCACACCCCAGGTAGAACACGATGTATAGCACCGGCCCCAATGTATCTTCGATGTTATCACCAAAGACCCACAAATATACCATGTTGCCGATTAAGTGAAGCCAACTGCCGTGCATGAACATCGAAGTAAAGAAGTCCAATGCTACATCGGAGTTGGAAAAGCTCGTCACCTCGGCAGGTATCAACGCTGCCTGCTGGATGAACTGATCGAGCTGCCCAACCCCGGCCAGATACTGCTGGTAAAGAAAGACTACCACGTTGATGGCAATCAGTATCACCGTAATAATCGGAAAGTGACGGCTTGGGGTATCATCGCGAAGGGGTATCATGGGTAATTACTTTATCTCCTCAACACATCTTCATCAAACCGTTCCAGGGCTGCACTCACCAGCTTGATTGTATTGCGATAATCACGCTTGTTCAATAGTGCCGCCGGGCTGTGAATATAGCGGCAGGGCACTGCCACCGCTACCGTCGGTACCCCCTCCTGAGAGAGATGTATTGCTCCGCCGTCGGTGCCGCCGATTCCCGGCTGCTTGAACTGGTAAGGTATCTTCAGATCCTCGGCTGTCTCCGTGATCCACCTGTTGAGACGCTCATCATAGATAGTGCTTCGATCCATCAGACTGAGAGCTGGGCCCTTGCCAAGCTCGGTAGTGGGCGACACGTCCACCTCCTTGGGAAGGTCATCGGCAATCGTTCCCTCCAGCACCACGGCCAGATCGGGCTTGGTGGCATAGGCAGCCACGCTAGCCCCTCGCACACCGATTTCCTCCTGCACCGTGAAGGCCCCCACCAGGTCAAAGGGCAGGCGCCCGCCTCGCAGAGTATGCACCAGCACGGCACAGCCCGCCCGATCATCGAAGGCCTTGCCTCTCACAACCTTGCCGATATCCTCATAGCGTGTATCGAAGGCTATGCGCGTACCCAACGGCGATTTGCTCTCCGCAGCGCTTTTGCCCCCTGCCCCAATATCAACCCGCAGCGCATCGATTTTCACCACACTATCACATTCGTCATCGCCCAACAAGTGCAGCGGCTTGGCGCCTATCACGCCCGGCAGCTTCTTGGGACCGACCAGCACCCGCTTACCAGGCAGAATGCGCTCATCGATGCCGCCGATGGCTGCCACACGCAGCATACCCTTGCTGCTGTGGCCAACAACCATCAACCCCACCTCATCCATGTGGGCATCGAGCATCACCGTCAGCTTGCTCTCGCCTGTGCCTTCCTTTGTAACAATGATGTTGCCAATGGTATCGATCTTAATGTCGTCCACATGGGGCTCAATCAGCTTGAGGATCAGACTGCGCACCTCGCCTTCCGCGCCGCTGACGCCAATTGATTCGGAGAGTTGTCTAAGGATTTTCATCGGTCAGTTCCCAGCTTCTGTCTAAGTTACCCGGAGGGCTTGCATCAGGCCTGATCCTTCTGCAACGAATGACTATATAGGCAAAGATTCCAAGAGCCAGCCAGAAAAATGCACTGGTGCAAGATAATCCCGTCGAGTCCAGCTCTGGAGCGATCACCATACCTGACAGGTCGCAAGAAGCGACCAATCCAGCAACAGCCGGAATCACAAATAGCCAATGCCTATATCTGATCCCTTCGTAGATCGATCCTGCCAACAGAATCACACCACCAAGCAACGGAGTACCGACAAATATCAAGTCCCACATACCCATTTGTGCATTCCTTTGTCAGGCCCTCATGGCAGCAGCGTAAAATGCCCTTCCCCTAGAGGCCACAGATCGAATGTTTGCTCACCAATCTCGACCCGGATCACCCAATCGAGAACCGCCGGCAGCTCAAACTCCGATTGCGCGATTTCCGCCATCACGTTTGGGCCACTGACAGAGACATCGGAAAGTAAAAACTGCTGGCCGAACGTGCCATCTTGCTGCAGCGACCTCGCCGTGCCTGTCCATGTATCCTGATCGAACTTGACAGCGACACGCGCATCGGCGCCAATATCTCGGATGGTTTGCCCGGTCTCTGCATTCTGATCGGTATCAAGAAACCACACATAGGCCAATCCATCGGGTGGATTATCAGGTACTGACTGCAATGTCTGGGCTGAGAACTTTAGCCGGTCACCACCAACCAGCCGTATATCGGCATTAAATAACGTTCGATAGTCAGTTACAGCCACGGGAACAGCAGTCGCAGTTGGCATAGGTGTAAATGTCGGCGTTATTTGTGCAAGAGCCGCTTGCGTCGCGGCAGCATCCAGCGCAACTTGGGTGGCTGTAGCATTGAGTGCATCAGCCGTAGCCGTCATGCCGCTGATAGCATTCTGCGTGGCGACGAACTCGTCTTTTGCCGCTTGGGCCGTGCTCAGGATTGATTGAGAGGTCGCCTGCTGCTCACCGAGCCACTGCTGTGTCAAGAGATTGGCTGCCTGTGCATCAGCTAACGCAATCTGCGTCAGCTGCAGCTCGGCTCTTTCTTTATCGCTCTGCATCGCGGCCAGTGTCGCCACGATGTTCTCTTCAGAAAGACCCTGTGATCCCCCCATCAGCCCCGGCAAATCGCTGATGAAGAACCCAAAGATACCCAGAATGGTACCAATAACGCCCAACCAGCCAACGATGGTTCCCACGCTGGGAATTCTAGCTCTACCCTTCATATGGTCTTAGGCAGCCTAAGCAGATGGTAAAGGCCGCCTCTCCTCCTTTGTAACTCATTAAACAGCTTATGGCTTATGGCTTAGAGCGTCAATGAAAAACTGGCTGTTGTAAACCGTGATCTCATGCCTCTGGCCTCATCACTCACCTTACCGCCGATGCCCGGAAAGACCATCTTCCAGGGCAGGTATCCACTTCTCGATCTGGCGCAGGAACTCCGGGTCGACCCCCATTGAGCTGATAGCATGCGGTGCAATTGCCAGCCCACCGATAGCATAAACCATCGAGACAGCCAAGCCACCGGCAGCCAAGTACAGAGCCAGCGCCATGCCCCCTAACGCCACCCCACCAATGGCAAGCCCGCCAAAGACAAATAGGCCTACCCCTACCCCGCCAAAGACAAGTCCTCCCATCGCCAAAGCCCCCACCGCAATCACCCCAACAGCAAGATTGCCGATGGCGATAATTCCACGCGCCACACGCGGGCGCATTGTCTCCGGATCGTAGCCATAAGCTATGTGAATCAGGGGCCAGCCGAATATCTCAGTGCTGGAGCGATACTCATAGCCCCTATACATTCCCGGACGGCCCGGTATCACCCGGCCATCCAGGAACTCGCCGCAATAGCGGCACTTGATCGCTTCATCCTGGATTTCCTCAGCACAATATGGGCAGCGCTTCATCAATATCAATCCCTAAAAAACAGTAATTGGTGATTAGTTTTTAGTCGTTAGTAAGACATCAACGGGTAATGACCACAAGTTTATAGCCGTATAGATCGTGACCCCGCCTACGCCTTACGTATCACGCCTCACTCTTTATCCATCATCCAGCGCCAGGCTGTCAAGAGTTTCATCATCCAGCCCGCAAACAAACTCCACCACCAGCCGTGCCGTTCGCTCGATGTCCTTGAGCGCGACCACCTCGACCGGTGTATGCATATTACGGATCGGTATGCCGATGATAGCCGTTGGCACACCCTCCCGGCTGACCTGGATCGGCCAGCCATCGGTTCCGGAGCTGCGGGCCATTGGTTCCGGCATGACCGGGATTTCCAGCTCGCCGGACTTCTTTCTCAGCGCATCAAACAACTTCGGATGTGCATTGGGGCCGATAACAAGCGACAGCCCTTCCCCCAATGGGAAGCCTTTGTCGTCGCCGACCCCCACGCCGGTGGCCCATGTCGTATCGATGACGATTGCCAGGTCAGGACGCGTATGCCAGGCTGCCGTGGTGCCGCCCCGCATGCCGACCTCCTCCTGCGTAGTCGCCACGGCCATCACATCCCAAGCGGGGCTGCGCCCCTGGAGCTGATCGAGCAGCAGGGTCAACGCTGCAACCGAGACACGATTGTCAAGCGCCTTGCCGCTGATCAATCCATCGCCCATCGAAACGGCCCGCTGCTCGAAAGTCACCGGTGTTCCAACCTGAACGGCTTTCCTCAACTCGCGTTCCGACAGCCCCGTGTCGATAACCAGATCGTCGTAACCAGGATATTTCTTTCTATCCGAGTCAGACAGGACGTGCGGCGGACGGCTGCCAACCAATCCCGGCAGGGGACGTTCACCATGAACGATCACCGGCTGGCTGAGCAGCACCCGCCGGTCAATGCCTCCGACATTAGTAAAGCGCAAAAAAGCACCATCGATGCGGGTCACCATCAATCCGATCTCGTCCATGTGGGCGGTGACCATAACCCGGCGCCGCGGCTCAGCTCCTGAGCCTGGACGCACTGCAACCAGGCTCCCCAGGTTATCGACCGAGAGCTGCCCGGCCAACCTTTCCCATAATGAACGGAGCACCTCCCGGACAGGTGCTTCATAGCCGGAAACGCCCGGCGCATCAGATAGCTCGATAAGATGTTTTTGCAGATCCATAAACTGCCAACCCTGTGGAAATTCCCTCGTACTTAAGGCGTTGCTTCTTCCGTCGACTCCTCGGTCGGTTCTTCCGTTGGCTCCTCGGTCGGTTCTTCCGTTGGTTCTTCCGTCGGTTCCTCAGTAGGCTCCTCGGTAGCAGGCGTTTGTGCCAATGCTGTTTCAGTAAGCGAAATTGCACCCTGCGTTAGCAGTTTCGAGATCTGCGCAGTCCCTGTCAGATCGGGGGTACGGGTTATGGTCACCGTAGGCGTATTGGTAGGTGTCGGGGTATTGGTCGGTGTTGGGGTTTTGCTTGGTGGAATGAGCTGCGTCGGCGTAAATGGTATTGTCACCGTCGGGCCACCAGGCGTATAGCTGGCTGTAGGCGTCAAGGTTATTGTCGGTGTAGTCGACACAGGGGGCGTTAGTGTCGCTCCCGCTGTCTGGGTCAGGTCAATACGCGAATCATCCCCCCGGGAAAAACCAACCAACAAGATGATACCGCAAAAATAACAAGGCAATGTCGCCACGATCACCCAAATCAGGATACGGTGTGTCCGGCGTCGTTGTTCAAGTTTCAAGTTGGCCACTCGGCTCATACTGTTGCACCCCTAAAATAGAAAACCATTCCGGCACAGACCGGGTCGTCGGTCAGTCTAGCACGGCGCAAAGGTTGTGTCAACGCATCACCACTGAGAGTATTCCGTAGTCAGAATGAGATCTCAGCGCTCACAGTCCGACCAGATTCCGTCCTCTCTATTATGGGTCCCCCTTCTCCAGTCCAGTCGCAGGCCAGATCAATAATTTCTTCACCGTCCTTCTGGATAGTTTT
>JAFGMS010000252.1 GCA_016927375.1 Anaerolineae bacterium | reverse complement strand
CTAAAACTCATCACCCAAGCGATTTGCTGTTTAATCGCTCCGTACTCATAACTGTCAGCACATCACGCCATATAGCTGAGTAGTTACGACACCTGTAAAATAACCCTGGTCATCAGCCTGTATCATGAGCGGGCTGCCAGACGTTTACAAGGATTTGTTGTATGACCACATCACCCGGAATAAGAATCAGCCGGCGCGGCATACTACGGGCAGGGCTCAAGCTCGTGGCCGGTTCGGCACTCACGGCCCTAGGAGCGACCG
Source organism: Anaerolineae bacterium (assembly GCA_016927375.1). Lineage (GTDB taxonomy): Bacteria > Chloroflexota > Anaerolineae > Aggregatilineales > UBA3940 > JAFGMS01. The sequence continues at coordinate 6,505 of JAFGMS010000252.1, read as the reverse complement.
CCTATGCGACCGAGATCGAGCCGCGCTGGCCAAAAGTTGACCGTGTCCGCGTTCCGATCCAGGCACTCCCCCCCACCTTCAACGGCTATCGCATCGTTCAGTTGAGCGACATCCATCTGGGGAGCTTCACACCCCCGGAGACCATCACCCGGGCCATCCGGATAGCCCTCGATCTGGCACCCGACCTGATCGCCCTGACAGGGGATTACGTGCTGGATGTGATGGACACTGCTGCGCTGCAAGCCGAACTTGGCAAGCTGGCTGCTCACGGGCATGTCTTTGCCACTATGGGGAATCACGATCACTGGCTGGACCCGGCAGGCGTACGGTTAGCGTTGGCAAATGCCGGCATCCCCGAGCTTCAGAACGCCAGCCGGCCCATCGTGAGAGGCGACCAGGCAATATGGCTGATGGGGGTGGACGACATCTGGGAAAGGCACCACGACCTACCCTCAGCGCTGGCCGATGTTCCTCCCGACGCCGTCTCGATCTTGCTGGCTCACGAGCCTGATTATGCCGACGAGGCAACCCTGACCAACCAGGTCACATTGCAGCTCTCCGGTCACAGCCATGGAGGTCAGGTGCGCATCCCCGGCATTGGCGCACCGATCTTGCCCTACCTTGGGCGGAAGTATCCTTACGGCTTGCGCCGTATAGGGTCGATGTGGCTGTACACCAACCGGGGAGTAGGCGAGATCCCTCCGGCAGTACGCGTCAACTGCCGTCCGGAGATCGCCGAGATCACCTTGTGCCAGGCCTGATCATTGGCCTGGTGAGAGGACCCGAACAGAGCGCAGCACCATGTAGTCGACCATGCGATCCCCAGTCTCAGATATCGCAAAGCGCTCGCCGGTGCTGTAAGAGTAGAGCCCGACCGAGAGTGTGTAATCACCCGGCGGAATATTGGCATCGACAGTAAAACTGTGCTGCTGGATGAGGATCATCCCCGGCTGCCAATCCTCTACCCGAACACTCAGCGCATCGCCGGCTTGCATCACACTCCCATCAGCCGCCAGCAGATGGGCAAAGATCGAAGTGTCCAGTGGTGGAAGCTCCCGTACCCGCCACCAGGCTGTTAGTAAAAAAGTATCGCCTACAGAGATATCAGCAGATGTGACCTGGTAACCAAGCAGTTCCAGGTAGCCGGCGATGGGAATGGGCAGCTGCTTCACTGGCGGGAAATCTATCTTCGAGGGCGGAGCCGGAGGCGCCTCGGTGACCTGCCATACACGGTAGCGGAGTGAGCCGTCTCCCCGGCGAGCCAGATAATCCGGCTCGCCCAGGTCGACAATGGGTTGAGCATCGGGGGGCAGCACCAGCCAGCCCGGTTCGACTTGAAATGGCAAGCTGCGCTGGCAGTCGAAGTAGAAATGACGGAGATCGGGTATGCCGGTTCGCTCACGCAGCGTCTCTTCATTCTCGGTAGGCGCGGGGACGGCACACTGTCCGACCCAGGTTGGGGATTTATCCCCAGCAGGCGGTACCTCGTAGATCAGAATGCTGTGCCCGATATTGGCGATGGGCTCCCTGGCCCGGAAATACCCGAAGGCATCCTGGTCGATAAGCTGCACACCGACCAGGTTGGAGGCGCCAATAGCGTAAATACCCGGCTGTGGGTTGAGCGGGTAGAAGGGCGGTCCACCGCGGTCAGGCGGCCAGCCGGGGAGGGCTATCGAATTGATCCCATAGTAAGCGGGATCGGCATGGCCGAAGTAGCTCAAGTAGATCTGGCTAATACCACGCTCACGCACGTACTCGGCCAGCCCAGGCAAGTCCTGCCCCCAATCTAGGTTGGAGTCGGCCAGCAAATGGTACCCATTGTCTGAGCCACCAGACGCCATGTTGAAGAAAGCCAGGTAATGGGGATAGGTAAGCAAGCTGATAGCTATCTGCCAGACCACCAATGTGCCGGAGAGTGCATAACGCAGCCAGACAGGTCGCCTTGTTCCAAGCCCTCTGCGCGCTGCAAAGAGAAAGAGTAAGGGCAGTATAGGCAGCAGATAACGAATCCCCACATTGAGCGACCCGGTCATCGAGATACCCAGGTAGACCAAGGCAGGGAAGAGTATTTCCCACTCCCTTTTGCACACATCCCGTGCAGCCGCTGTAGCAACAGCAGCCGTCAGGATCAGCAGCTCCGGCAACGTCAGCTTGACCAGGAGAGTAAAGGGGTGGTAATACCACCACCCACCTTGAGAGAATCGGCCCAGCAAATAAGCACGGTGACCCTCTGAGGCCAACGACAAAAAGTGTTTCAGCTCTCCAAAATAACGACCGGAAGCCAGTGGCCGCAGGGTAAAGCGATCACAGGCCCAAACCACGAACAGACCAATCAGACCCATCAGCAGCAGCGAAGCCAAGGCCGTCCACAACCAGCCCAGGCGGCCCGCATTGAGCTTATTGAAGTGTCCTACAAAACGCCCATCCTCCCGCAGCTCGAACTCACGGCGCCGCCAGGCAAACCAGAGGGTCATCACTCCCAATGTGGGTAAGAGCACCAAAGCTGAAAACTTGGAAGCCTGAGCCAGGCCACAGGCAGCCCCACTGATGACCAACCAGCGCAGCGTGCGGCGGTGCAAAAACCGGCTCCAGGCATAGAGGGTGGCGACGTAAAAAACAGCCACGCCCATATCGGTTGTTGCCAGCCGGGTGTTAGCAAGAATGGTAGGAGAAAAAGCCACTAAAGCCAACGCCACCGAGGCGCTCCACGGGCCATACATCTCCCTGCCCCAGCGCCAGATGACGGCCCCCAGCAGCAGCCCCAATAAAATGACCGGCATCCGGCCCAGGAAAACAATGCGGTCAGCATTGAGACCCCGTTGCCAAAGCAGGTCCTCACTCATCAGCTCGATGTTGCCGTCATCCCAGCCTTCCAACGCAGAAGGCTCGGGAAGGTCGGGCTCAAGCAGCAGCCCCAAGCCGATCAGCTCGCTGGTCAGCGAGGGGTGCCCGAGAGCCAGCAGGTGATCGAGGTCATTGGTACGCAGATAGATCCACCCGCGGCCGATATACTGCCCCTCATCGAAAGTAGCGGATTTATCCAGCGAGCTGCCCATTGCCAGACCGAACATGACAGTGAGCAGCAGTGCGGCCAATATCAAGGCAAGAGCAAATCTGAGATTGTGCGATGTCGTGTCCATAGTGTAGGCTGCTTTTCTCAGTTTTGGGTCAAGGTCCGGTGGCCATTACTCAATCGCAAGATGCTACCTGTAATGCAGCTGTGAGTAATGGGTAAAAGGGTAAAATGTATTGTCACCGGAGCGGCGGGCGCAAGATGGCACGGACCGGGCTGCCACACACATCAGCGATCTTCAAAGGCAGAGCGACCAGTTCGTAGACACCGTCGGGAACACCTGCCAGGGTGAGCGTTTCCAGGACAGCGATGCCGTGTTGGTTCAGACGGTGGTGACATGATAACCGATCATCCTCAAATTGATCCACCGATGGCGTGTCGACGCCCAGCAGAACCACCCCACGCGCGGCCAGCCAATCGACGATCTCCAGGGTTGGGTAGGGAAAATCCTCCGGCCACTGCTCGTCCGGCAGCTCGCTGGTCCAGGTATGGATGAGCAGCCGCTCCATGCCGGCCAAGTCATGCCCGGCGAAATCCTCCGGTACGATGCCCCCATACCGCCGGGCAATCGTCACCACATGCGCTGGGCCAATGTACCTCTCCAGCGGCAGGTCCGCCGGGTGGGCGCCTGCATCGTCGCAATGGTAAGGCGCATCGATGTGGCTGCCCGTGTGCGGGCTGAGCTTGAGCTTTGTCAGGTTCACCAGATCGCCGGCCTCTATGCTGAAGTTATGCTCGAATGAGAAAGGCGGATCACCCGGCCAGACGGCCAGGCTCGGTGAGATGGTGCGGGTGATGTCATAGATATGGCTCATGGCTCGGAGTTGACGATCTCTTTGACACGTCCAACGGTCCCATCCTCCAGCATCACCTTGATGCCATGTGGGTGGGTCGCACTGCGGGTCAGGATACGCGCCACGACGCCGGTTGTCAACCTGCCGGCGCGCTGATCCTGCTTTTGGACGATGCGCACGGTGATGCCAGGCCGGATATCAGCACGGGGAAGGGAAATGGGCATAGGATAGATCTTCGCTTGTCTAGCGGCAAAACAAGCCGGCTTCCATCTCAACCAACGAGGCAGAAGCCGGCTTGCCATTGAGAACAGTCAATCAGAGCGTGAGCCGAGCGTCACAGGGACATCTATACGCTCGCCATCCCGGATGATGGTGATGGTCACTGTCTGCCCGACGCTGGTGTTGCTGACGATATAGGTCAACAGCTCATCGAAGTTATTGATCGGGACACCGTCCATGGCAACGATGATATCCCCTCCCAAGGTAACCTCGACACCCCGGAAAGTCTCTTCACGATTGCCACCTCGCAGGCCTGCCTTGTCGGCACCAGAGCCCTCGGTGATCTCCTTGATCAGAACTCCCTTGGTCACAGGTAGATCAAACTCAGTCGCCAATTCGGCCAGAGTGAAACCAGACTGGCTAGAGACACCCAGATAGGGATACTCAGCTTTCCCATTTTCGATGATCTGGGGAACAATGAGCTTAACAGTGTTGACAGGAATTGCGAACCCAATACCGGAATTGAGCCCGGTGCTGCTGCGGATAGCCACATTGACACCGATTACCCGCCCATGCGAATCAAGCAGCGGCCCCCCGGAATTGCCGGGGTTGATAGCGGCATCGGTCTGGATGATTTGTGGATTGCTGAATACACCACCATCACTTGTAATGACTTCTGAAGGCAGCGTTCGGCCAATACCACTGACGATTCCCACTGTCATCGAGCCGGTCAGGCCAAATGGATTACCGATGGCAATTACCCGCTGACCGACCTGGATCGCCGAGGAATCACCCAACTCAACAGGCGTAAGCTCATATCCTCGCGGCACATCGACTTTGAGCACGGCCAGATCGGCATAATCATCGGTACCGACAATCTCAGCTTCAAGCACTGTTCCATCACTCAGGGTCACCCGCAGCGCCTCTACGTTGGCCACTACATGGTAGTTGGTGACAATGTGTCCCTCGATGTCATAAACAAAGCCGGAACCGCTACCCAAATCGGAAAGCTCACCCTCAAGATCGGTTGCACTTACATCGATGTTGACCACTGACGGGTTAACCCGCTGGTAAACATTGATGAGAAGCAGCTCCTCCGCATCCGCTTCAGCAATAAGATCAGGGGGCAGCGCCGTGGGGATATTGGCCGGGGGGGGTGATGGGTCCAGGGATGTCGAGCCACCTGGAGGCTTAAGCAAGGATACCTCACAGGCCAGGCTGGATAACGCCAGAACAACTAGGATTATCGCTATCCATCGCATATTGTGTTTTAAATTTCCATTCACGGTCATTCACCTATCTTTGTTTTCGCATCTTCATACAGCTTAGCATTAACCACGATAGAGACTCGCGAGTTCTTTGAACAACGCACGCTCTTTGGCACTCAGCTTCTTGGGAATATCGATGTTAATCCGAACGTACAGATCACCATACTCATCGGGCTTGCGCAGCCTGGGCATCCCGCGACCACGAACACGAATGACCTGGCCCGGCTGTGTTCCCGCATTGATTTTCAATGTGACCTTACCTGTCATAGTCGGTATCTGGGCTTCGCCACCCAGGACAGCGGTATACAGATCGATGGTGACATCCTCGTAGAGATCGTCTTCCTTGCGCTCAAAGCGAGAATCGCCCTTGACAACCACATCCAGGTACAGATCACCGCCCGTACCTGCCCGGCCCTCACCGGCAATCCGCACGCGGGTGCCGGTGCGCGCGCCCGACGGTATTTTAACTTGCAGACGACGCCCCTCTTTAGAGATGAGACGTGTCGTGCCATGATAGGCCTCTTCGAGGGTGATATCAACCTCAGTGGTCAGGTCGCGCTTGCGCGACCGCGGGCTGCGTTGAGAGCGCGAACCATACAGCAGATCTTCAAAGTCCATACTGCCGGACCGCCCTCCGCCCCCAAAAGGATCGCCCCCAAAGACAGTCTGGAAAAACTCTGAGAACAGGTCGCCTGAGCCGCCATATTCAACGCGAACACCACCGGGCGTGCCCCCCACCCACTGTGACCAATCGAAGCCACCGGGCTGCCCACCCGTGCGCTGCCACTGATGGTAGCTCTGCCCGAGCTGGTCATACTTGGCTCGCTTTTCAGGATCGCCTAACACCTCGTATGCTTCATTGATTTCCTTGAAGCGATCCTCGGCGCTTTTATCATCCGGGTTCTTATCAGGGTGATATTTCAGCGCCAGCTTGCGATAGGCCTTTTTAATCGCTTGAGTATCTGCATCCTTCGCAACACCCAATATCTTATAATAGTCCTTATAGTCCATACACAATAACCATCACATTCACTTTCGACTAGCATTCAGCTGTTTGTTTGAGAACCTTGACAATGTCACATTGGACAAATGCTCTACATCGACGCTGGTTACGGATGGGTATCCATCCGTCGATATTCATCCGTAACCGG
>JAFGMS010000251.1 GCA_016927375.1 Anaerolineae bacterium | reverse complement strand
TGCGACACATCTTTGATGCAGTGCGATACATCTTTGATGTCATGCGATACATCTTTGATGTAGTGCGTTACACCTTTGATGTAAGATGCTGCATGTTAATTGAGATGCGATACATCTCTCTAGCAAGCGGCGCTTGCAACCTCATCAAGAACCGCGGCACAGATGGCAGGGACGGCAGCCTGAACCAGCTCACTCAGCCCTTCCGCCCAGCCGATCTCCTGAGGCTGAATGCCATAAATCACGATCTCAGACGGCAGGACATCCAGCGCGTCACCCAACACCAAGGCTTCGGCCAGGCCTGCGCTATGCAAGGTGCCTCTCAGTGCCATATCGGCGGATTGGAGACTTGCCTCCCGGTGGGAGAAACGTACCCACTCCCCCGGTCGGCGTCCCATGTCTGCCGCATCGATGATAATGGCGCGCTGGTAACCCTGCAACAGTAGAACGGTCTCCAGACCGGGCGTCCCGCCATCAACCAGATCGACATCCTCCGGCAGGCTGGCCTCTGCTGCGAGCCTGTTATGAACGGCAATGCCTACGCCATCATCACCGCGCAGCAGGTTGCCCAGGCAGAGAATAATTGTGTTTTTCAGTGATCAGTTCTCAGTGATCAGTTCTCAGTGATCAGCTTTGAGCTGACTACTGATAGCTGACTGCTAAATGCTTTTCAAATGTCAAATCTACTCAAACTTCACGTCCAGCATGTGGGCCGAGCAGGAGATGCATGGATCGTAGGCCCGGACCAGCATTTCAAGCGATTGGGTGACAGCTTCCTTGCCCTGATCGAGTATTGTCGGTACCAGAGCACGCATATCAGCCTCGACGTTGGCCAGGTTCTGGCCGGTCGGGATGATGCAGTTGGCGCCGACGACGATGCCGTCCTCGATGACATAATTGTGGAACAGGATGCCGCGAGGCACGTCACATGAGCCTACACCCTCGCCCGAAAGCCGCGCGGGGGGCACAGGCTCTTCCCACTGGATGCCCCGCTCAAGCAGCACGTCGGCAATCTCGATAGAATCCTCGATGCTGTGAGCGATCTCCACCACCTGCGCGACCGTGTTCATGTACGAGTTGGTACACTTGGGCTTGAGCCCCAGCGCATCGGCGGCCGCCTTGGCCTTGGGATGCAGCTTATCATGATTGACGTTGACGCGCGCCAACGCGCCGACCATGTACGACTCGCGCTGGTTGGCAGTGTGCTTGGCCGATGAATGCTGGACGATGGTCTCGTTGGTGACTTTGCGATAATCCTCGATGGGCCACGTGCCACCATCGGTGCTGGCAATCACGCCATCGATGAAGGCATACTCTTCTTCTTTGCGCAGCGCGATGTACTCTGTGTCACGCTCGAAGTCAGGCATATCGAGGGTCTGGAAAAGCTCAACGGTGGCATCCACATCGGCGCGTGCTTCCTCCAGCCGCTCGCGCAGCCGGTAAAGCTCATCATTGGACGGGTAATGAGTAAAGCCGCCCACGGTCATGGCGATGGGGTGGGTATGGCGTCCGCTGATCGTCGCACACATATCACCGGACAGCTTCTTCATGCGCAGTGCCCGCAGCACGACGTCGGGCGCGCTCTTAGCCAGGGGGATGACGCTGCCCACCCCCAGGAAATCAGGAGCAACCAGCATGTAGGCATGCAAGATATGGCTGTCGAGTATCTCGCCGTGGAAGTTGATCTTGCGCAGCAGGACGGTCTGCTCGCTGGGCTCGACGCCCAATGCCTTCTCGGTGGCGCGCAGCGATGCGGTAGCATGGCCAACCGCGCAAATGCCGCAAATGCGCGAGGTGATGTGGGACGACTCGAGATAGGGCCGCCCTCTGAGCATGGCCTCAAAGAAGCGCGGGGTTTCGACAATGGCCAACTCAACCTGCTTCAACTCGCCGTTTTTCACATCGACGGTGATATTGCCATGCCCTTCGACGCGGGTAACGTGGTGAACGTCTATTTTCATCGTGTTATTTGCCATTGCCCGCTGTCTCCTTCTCCAGTTCCATCATCTGGTAATTGAGGAACATGGTCATTTTGGCCTGGGCTTCCTCGAAGCTTAAGCCATGTTCTTCCAGAGCGTTCTTTAGTGATTCGATGTTTGGTTTGGAGATCAAACCGCGGCACCCCTCGCAGCCATCGCCATAGGTGGGGCAAATGGCATCGCAGCCGCCGAGGGTGATTGGCCCAAGGCAGGTCTTCCCACGCAGGTAGACACAGACATTGCCCTTCAGCTTGCACTCGACGCACAGCGGCTGGTCGGGGATGACCGGGCTGCGCCCTTGTAGGAGCTGCTTGACCACCATCACGAACTCATCACGGTCAATCGGGCAGCCGGGAATGGCAGCCTCGACCGGGATTACAGCGCTGATGGGCCGGGCCGGGTAGGTCTCGAACCACTCGGCCTTATCGCCATAAACGTATTGGCGCACATCGTCAAGCTCCTGGCGATTGCGGATCGCGTTGACGCCGCCCAGGTGGGCACAGGCACCCAGCGCCACGACCATGGCAGCCTGCTCGCGGATCTTCTTGAGCCTGGTTTCATCGCTGGGCCGTGTGCAGGATCCCTCGACAAAGGCGATCTGGTAATCCTCACCCTTCTCGCTCATCGCCTCGCGGAACTGGACGATCTCGACCACATCCAGCAGCTCGATGTTGGTCTGGAGTGCATCGATAACCGTCAGTTGGCAGCCCTCACAGCTGGTAAAGTCGAAAAATGCAATCTTAGGTTTTGACATTAGAGCGCCTCCTCGAGGTTCTTGATCTCGGCGTACGAGAATGAGGGGCCGGATTGGCAGCTGTACAGGTGGTGAATCTGGCAGTGCCCGCACTTGCCGACTCCACACTTCATGCGGCGCTCGAAGCTAAACCAGATATTCCCTTCTGTGATGCCTTTGCCGAGCAGCTCGATCAGCACGAACTTGTACACCACCGGCGGGCCGATGACGATGGCAACCGTATTGCGGGCATAGACCTCTATCTTGGGAAAGAGTGTCGTGATAACGCCGATGTTGCCGTCCCAGGTCTCATCACCCTTGTCGACGGTCAGGTGCAGCTCGACGTCGTCACGCTTGTTCCACTCTTCCAGCTCATCTTTGAAGAGGAGCAGCTCCGGGCTGCGCGAGCCATAGAGAATGGTCACCCGGCCGAACTTGCCCCGCTCATCGAGAACCTGGTTGATGAGCGAGCGCATGGGAGCCAACCCCAAACCGCAGGGCACAAAGAGGATGTCTTTGCCGCGGAAGCGCTCATATGGGAAGCCGCGTCCAAAGGGGCCGCGAATACCGATAGCATCACCTTCATTCATTGCATGCAGCACGTTGGTCAAGTCACCCGCGCGGCGCACGCACAGCTCGAATTCACCGTCGCTGCGGCTGGGTGATGTTGAGATGCTGATGGGTGCCTCACCTACCCCCATCACCGAAACCTCGACAAACTGTCCCGGCCGGTGATCGAGCGAGTAGCCTTCCGGCAGCGCAATCGTGAACAGCTTCTCGGTGGGAGACAGCTCGCGGATCTTGTTGATCCGGGCCATGATCGGCATGTAAATCGATGTCTGGTCGAGTACATCTTTGAGCAGAGTGGTCATTGTTATTTCACCTCGGCGGTTGCTTTGCGTCGACGGAGATTGAGCTGGTTAAATGTGTCGACCGGTGTGATGTGAACCAGGCAGGCCTCGGCACAGCGACCGCATCCTACACATCCAATCAGGCCGTGGGCCTCCCACTGGTATTTGCCCTTGCGGAAAAAGCGATGCCTTTGGCGAGCAGCGCGCGTCTCACGGAAGTTGTGCCCGCCCGCCACGGTAGCAAACTCATCGAGCTGGCAAGAATCCCATTGACGAGTGCGCTGGCCGGCATTGAGCGAAAAATCGACCTCATCTACGATGTTGAAGCAGTAGCAGGTCGGGCAAACATTGGTGCACATTGCACAGGCCAAGCAGCGATCCCCCAGTTCACCCCAATAATCGCTGTTGGCACTGGCAGTCAGCAAGCTGGGCAGCTCGGTTACATCGAAATCCAGCTTGTAATGAAATCGCGGCCACTTCTCTGCAATGACCCGGTTGACCCGCTGGTAGTCTTCTGAGGTTGGATCCGAGACCTCCTCCAGATTGTCGAGAAGCGCCTCGCCTTTCTCCGACCCTATATCGACTGCATATTCATCACCCAGATCGGTCAGGTGCAGATCGAAGCCCTCGGTGATGCTCAGTGTCCCCATATCTTTGCAAAAGGAAGACTCTGTGCACGGTCGCAGACACTCGATGCTGACCAGGATGGTATTTTCACGCCGGGCCAGGTAGTGTTGATCGGTATATCCCTGCTCATAAACGCGATCCAGGAAATGGATAGCATGCATGTCACAGGTATGCACTCCCATGATAACAGTGGGTTGCGAAGCTTCCTCGATGACAGCTTCTATCTGATCCCCCTTGAAATACAGCAATTCTTCCCGTTGGGGAAGAATGTATTTCTTGGGAGGCAGAACGCTGGTCGAGTAGTCTATCGCCAGCTCCTCAGCAGCCCCAATGTCATCAAAGACATATTGACCATGAAGTGGCTTTGGACCAACGACACGGCAGCTGGCACACAGCCGATTGACCCAGCCGGGGAAGGCGGCTTTTTGCATGATTTTCAAGCCCATGTGCGTTACGCTCCTGTTGTTTATACGCTTTGATTAACGTGCAAGGGGGTCTTTTTGGATGGATGGGTTCGCTTCCACCAAATAACTTCCAACAGTATACCGGACTTTCGCCAAAAATGGGAACCGGAATGCGCCCTGTTTGCACGAGCAAGGTGAGTAGAATCTTGATGGGGCAGAGAAAAAAGAAACGTCGGTGTGCCAAATCGATGGGGTACTCCATCATTGCACCTGGAAGAGACGTGAAAGTGGCGGGTTTAGGCCTAATTAGCAAGCACTTGCCCCTGATAGTCGTTGGTTTATCTAGATTCTATAGGAATTTCCTTTTGCGAATGACGGCTGCTTGTGCAAGAGTGGATTCCCGCTTTCGCGGGAATGACAAACCTCGCATACGCAGAAAGCGGCAGGTATTGAGGTAGAAAAAAGTAAGGTTCATTCGCGGGAATGACAGCAGGAGATGGCAAGCTGCTTCTTGTGAAAGCATTAGATGCATGTAGAGCGTTTAACTCATGCCTCAGGCCTATTTTCAGAGGGGGATGCACTCGAATCAGGGCAAACTGTCTGCCAAAGAAAATCTTTAGGCTCTCAGTCTTCATTTGTGAAACACTTTCTAAGGAAAAAGATCGAAATGTTTTCGGAAAAACATCGAGAAGTTTTTGG
>JAFGMS010000250.1 GCA_016927375.1 Anaerolineae bacterium | reverse complement strand
TGTGACATAGAACGGTTCATGCAAATCCCGAGAAGCCTTTCAACTGAGATGAAATACACCCAAATGAAAAAGGTAAATAGGTAGAACATCATACCTGGATATGGCATTGTTGTCGTTTTGATTACCCATTTACCCATCACGTCCGGCTGTCAGGTGAATACTTTTCTGGAGCACTATACTATAAATGCTTTACGTGAAATGAGACGATGAATTCTAAGTGCCAGATGATTGGAAGACCAATTACGACGACTCACATCGAGCGTCATGTGAGTGTATTTGTCCATTAGCCGGTTTTATGGCACTATACTGGGTGGGAGCATCGCTCACATTTCCAGGGGGGATTTGTGAGGAATATCTGGTGTGAGAGCTATCCGTTTCAGCTACCAACTCCCTGTTTGCGCAAAACCTATATCGTCAACCTGCGACAATCTATAATCTGGGGGGATGAAGATCATGCGCAGAAGGCTCGAAGTTTTTGGGGGTATCGTTTGCTTTACCGTTACTTTGCTCCTGATATTGAGCAGTGTCTGGCTGATATTTAGCCGCCGTCCGTTTCCTACCACAAACGGGATTGTCGAGATGCCCGGTCTGACGGCTCCCGTCGAAATCTACCGTGATAGTTATGGTGTTCCTCATATCTATGCCCGGAACAGCCAGGATCTGTTCTTTGCCCAGGGTTATGTCCATGCTCAGGATCGTTATTGGCAGATGGAGATGTGGCGGCGCATCAGTGCCGGTAGATTATCCGAGTGGTTCGGGGATACTGCTCTCGATGTGGATATCTACTTTCGCGCTCTGGGCTTTAAACGTATCGCTGAGCGAGAATATGCTGAGGCAGACCAGGCTACCCGTGATTTTTTGGAGGCTTACACCAAAGGGGTCAATGCATACATTCTGTCTCGAGAACCGGGGGAGCTCGGGATAGAGTTTTCCCTGATTGGGCTGCAAGGAGTAGATGTCGAGATCGAGCCCTGGGAGGTCACCGATATCCTGGCCTGGACCAAGATCGTTGCTCAGGGGCTCAGCAATAACATGCGCCAGGAACTGGAACGTGTCAACTTGATCCAGACCGTCGGTTTTCCCATGACTTCCGATTATATTCCGGCCTATCGAACTGACATGCCCCTTATCGTGCCCAAAGTAGAGCTCGCCAAAATGGAGCTGTCCGGCAGTGCAGCAGCGCAGACGGAGGACGCCAGCCTGCCTTATCTGATCGATCTCAATATGCGGCTGCTTGGTAGCCTGACACGAAATGGCCGTTTTGTTTTTACGCAAAACACGGGCATTGGCTCAAACGGCTGGGTCATCTCCGGTAAGCTGACAACAACAGGCAAGCCTCTTCTGGCAAACGACCCTCACCTGAACATCCAGATTCCGTCTATGTGGTATGAAGTTGGGCTGCACTGTGCTCCTAAGACTTCAGAATGTCCCTATGACCTGCGCGGGTTTTCGTTTGCAGGGGCGCCCGGCGTCGTGCTCGGTCACAACGATCGCATAGCCTGGGGTCTTACTAATCTCATAGCCGACATCCAGGACCTTTACATCGAGCAGCTCAATCCGGAGAATCCCGATCAGTATAGGGTCGGCGATCAGTGGGTCGATATGGAGATCATCACTGAGGAGATCGAGGTATGGGGACGTGAAGAGCCTTACCTGCTGCGGGCACGCTATACGCGCCATGGCCCCATTATCTCCGATCATAATGCACAGTCCGGCTGGGGCGGGATTCCAATCGTATCTAAAGATACGCTGACTAATCTCGAAACAACAGCCCTTGCATTGCGTTGGACAGCTCTCTTGCCTGTCAAGACCTTCCGGTCCATCCGGGAGCTTAATGCTGCCCAGGACTATGATGACTTCTATGCGGCGCTCCGCTATCTCGCCGTGCCTCCTCAAAGCTTCTTTTATGCCGATGTGGATGGCAATATTGCCTACCAGGCTGCCGGCATCATCCCCATTCGCACAGGCGGAGATGGTTCATTGCCTGTTCCGGGTTGGACAAATGAATATGATTGGGCCGGTTTTATTCCTTATGATGAGTTGCCCCGGGTTCTTAATCCTGCTCAGGGTTATATTGTGACGGCTAATAATCCGGTTGCCGATCCTGACGACTATCCATACCTTATCGGCACCGAGTTTGACCACGGTTATCGAGCGCGCCGCATCATGGACATGATCGAGGGGGATGTTGACGGTATCTCGTTTGAAGATATGACAGCCATACAGGGAGACGGTCTTTGTCTCTCGGCACTCGAAGTCCTTCCCTATCTGAAGGGCTTGTATTTCGCTGATCCGGAGGTTCGTGCCGCACGTGATCGGCTGCTCAGATGGGATGGCCAGATGGATATGGACAGCCCGGAGGCAGCCTTGTATGCCTATTTCTGGGCAGCGCTCATGGAAGGAGCCTTTAGCGATCAGCTGCCCGGCGGGCTGGGAGCGGATGGCAATGGCCGAACTCAGAATGCCGTCTATGTCCTCCTTGACGAGTCCAATAACCCCTGGTGGGATGACAGCAGCACGCTGGGCGAAATCGAAACGCGTGATGACATCTTAAAAAGTGCATTTGTGGTGGGCTACCAGCGTGGTGTAGAGAGATTCGGCAGCAGGCTCGATGCTTGGTGTTGGGGAGCCATCCATACAACGGCTTTTTCAAGCCAGACATTTGGCCAATCTGGTATCGCATTGCTCAAGAACATTTTCAATCGAGGGCCGGTCGCAACCAGCGGTGGTTCCGGGGTCATCAATGCGACAGGTTGGGATGCATCTTCTTCTTTTGCTTCAATTAGTCTTCCCGCCCTGCGTCAGGTTATCGATCTGGCAGATTTCTCCAACAGCCGCATGATTCATACCACCGGGCAGAGCGGACACTCCTATCATCGCCACTACAACGATTTCATCGAGCCCTGGCGGCTGATCCAGTATCACCCGACTTTGTGGGAACGGGCAGAGGTTGAAGCCAATTCCAGCGAACATCTGATGCTCGTGCCCGCCGGTGATCTCGGGGATGAGCATGAAACTCGTGACGGTCAAAGGTCGCCTATCAATTGGTAGGAAGCATTGAATAAGCGGCAGGCAGTACCGAGCGAATGCACTTGAGGATGTCGGCCGGACATCTCGCAGATCTATGATCTCCCCCTTGACCGGTCAACACAAAGCCGAGAGGCAAGATCGCTCTGCCCCTCGGCTTCTATGCTAAAGTTGCCGGATTTTTTACGGGAGTCTGATTGCTCCAGTGACGATCAAGACCAGGATGCTGATTACCGCGATTTCCAAAAACAAGAAAAGAGCAAGAATCATACGCTGCTGGGGGGTTAATCCCATGAAGTTTCCGCTGGACTTCCCAGAACGGCGGGCAGGTTTCTTCTTTTTCTTCTTTTCCGTTTTAGGGGCTTGCTCAGCGGGAGCAGCCTCCTCGGGCTCAACACCCAGGTCTCGCAGCCATTCCGGCTGCTCGTCCAGAGAGCCAAAATCCAGACCAGAAGCATCCCCTGGACTCAGATCATCATCTGTGCCAATAGGGCTCCCGAAACTACCTAACAGATCATCGTCGTCTTGAGATGAAGAGACGTTGCTGCGCAGCGACATCAAATCGTCGTCCATGCACCTTCCTCCCGGGTACAATTCTACCCACCAGCCTAATGCAATTTTAGTTTCGTGTCAACTCGGCCCGATATCGGGTGTCATTTGGCCTTCAAGCCGGTCAGCAAGCTCATCACCCCCATCATCAGTCGTTGGTGATAAACCTGTACCAGGCCCGCGGAAGTCATTAGTGCTGCCAGCTCATCCGGGGTCTTGAATGCCTGAGTGGATTTGGGCAAATAAGTGTAAGCGTCGCGGCTGCCGGCTAATAACCTTCCCATGAAGGGGATAACTGCGTTCAGATAGAACGAGATAAGTGGCTTCAATAATGTGTCCGGCGGCGGCGTGGCATCCAGGCAGACGACCCTGCCGCCGGATTTGACCAGACGTGCCTGTTCGCGGAAAGCAGCCTCGATTTGCTCGAGCGATAAATTGCGGATCAGATAGGCCGAAATCACCGCATCGAAGGTGTTGTCCGGGAAGGGCACCCGCAGCGCATCGACCCCACACCATCTTACCTGCCGGCCGAGAGCCTGATGCTGCCCGATCCGCATCATCTCGATGGAGAAATCTGCGCCAACCACGCGCAAGGACGGATCGTGCTTTAAGGCCATGAGAGCGACATCGCCCGTTCCTGTAGCGAGATCGAGCAGGAGGCCCCCCGGAGGCAGTTTGGCCTCCAGCACGGCAATGCGCCGCCAGCGTTGGTCGAGCCCACCGGTCATCAGGCGGTTCATGAAGTTATAGCGTGGCGCGATCTGCCCAAAGAGATGTCTGACGTACTGGTTGCGCTCCATCCCTCTTAGATTCTCGCCGGTGAGCGGGTAAGCATCACTTCCAGCCATTGTGGAACTCGATGAACTGTCCGTTGCTCGACCGGATGACGCATAGTGAAGGACCGCCGGGAACTGAATCGAAGTAGAAATAGCCGGTGCAAGACCCGCGCGCGCCATTGGCATAGATCTCGGCCAGCCAGTAAAGCTCCGAGCTGGCCGGTTGGCTCGTATCGATTTCAACGCCTGTGAACTGCCCTTCGGCAAGTATGGTGCTGATGACATCATTGGTGCCAAAGCCGCTGTTGTAGGCATAGCGAGCCCGGACCGTTGAGATGACTGACAGGCAGGCATCGGCAACAACATCACCCATCCCTCGAACTTCGTACCAGCACAGCCATGAAAGAGCGTTTTTCTCCGCATCAGTCCACGCGATAGTCGGTAGTGCGGTCTGTGTCAGCTCGGGTGTTGGTGTGGCGGTTTGTGGTGGAAAAGTCGGTGCCACGACTCCGCGGCTGATCATGGCCTGCCGGGGTGATGTGGCGGTGATATCCGGCAGTGCCAGAGTCGGCATGGGTGTGTGAAACACGACAGGGGGTGGTTGTGTTGTGCCTGGTATATCTCGTATGAGTATCAGTCCCACCGAAGAGAGAACGGTCAATACCAAACCGAAAACAACCAGCGCCCTCGCTCGTTGTAAGGATCGATGAGTAGGGTTTGTGTTGCCCATATATGAAATCATAGCCACTTGACAGCAAGAGGGCAAAAAGGGGAGTTGGGAAGCAGGTAAATCGGCACCTTGGCGAAATATTACTGTCAAACCGGCCCCAGAAGCTGCTGCCGTTAGCCGTAAACTCATCGCTGTGGGATGTAAAGACTTGGCGCTCAGTATCCGGCAATCAACACTCAGTAGACGCCTGCTCAAAAGTTGACTCGGCACATGCGCTATGGTAAACTTTTGCTTTATAGGGCCACAGAAATATGGCCTTATTTTGAATACTCTGTATATAAGAGCTAAAGGGGTCTGCGATCAGTAAATCTAGCTACCGTATCAACCGCGAAATCCGTGCCCGCGAAGTACGTCTAATCACCGAGACTGGCGAGAATGTCGGCGTTGTAGGCATCCAAGAAGCGTTGTCGATGGCGGAGCAGGCCAATCTTGATCTGGTCGAGATCGCACCGAATGCTGACCCGCCTGTTTGCAAAATACTGGAGTTCGGTAAGTTCCAGTATGAACAGGCCAAGAAAGAGCGAGAAGCTCGCAAACAGCAGAAGCAGGTAGAGATCAAAGAAATCCGCCTGCGTCCAAAGACTAACGAACATCATCGCTCATTCAAGGTACGTGACGCACGTCGCTGGCTGGAAAACGGTATGAAAGTCCGGGTGCGTATTCGTTTTCGAGGCCGTGAGATCACCTATCCGGAGATTGCTCGTAAGCTTCTGGAAGATATCGCCACAGACCTTGAGGATGTTGCAGTGGTCGAGCAGATGCCGGGAATGGAAGGACGGACTATGTTAATGGTCCTTGCTCCCGGCAAGCAAAGCGAGTAACAATCTCACCCTCTTGAAGAGAACCAGACAGAGCGTCAGGTAAACGGGTCGGATGCTGAGACGTCCGGCTTTTTGATGCGCGCTGCTGGCTGCACCTGTTTTTTAGGAGAATGGTTGTATGTCTACTAAGGCAAAAGCTAAGAAACCCAAGAAATACAAGTTGAAGACCCATAAGGCGACGGCTAAGCGCTTCCGCACGACCGGTTCTGGCACCATTGTGCGAACCAGAGGGCCCAAGAGCCATCTTCGCCGTAAGAAGTCTTCCCGTACCAAGAGCAAGCTTGCTCAGATGGTCGAAGTCACCGCACCGGGCCAAAAGCGGCGTATTAAGCGGCTGGCTCCTTATCTCAAGCGTTACAAATCCAACCCACCGGGCTAAGCTCAGCGGTGAGTTGCTTGAACTGACTAATTGCTTTGTGAGGGTATTATGACAAGAGTAAAGGGCGGCACCGTTACGCGTCGCCGTCACAAGAAGATCATCAAGATGGTAAAAGGGCAGTTTGGCACCCGAGGACGGCTCTTCCGCCGCTCCAATGAGGCCATGCTGAAATCACTGTGGTATGCCTATCGAGATCGTCGTAATCGGCGCCGCGAGCTGCGCTCTTTGTGGATCATCCGCATCAATGCAGCTGCTCGCATGCATGGGATGAGCTACAGCAGGTTCATGTATGCGCTCAAGCAGGCGAACGTTACGTTAGATCGCAAATCCTTAGCCGATATTGCCGCTCGTGACCCGGAGACTTTCGGCAAGATCGTTGAAGTAGCTCAAACTGCGATCTAGGTATTACCACCAAAGGTATTGAAAGAGACAGTGTAAAGACTGTCTCTTTTTTGTTGGTCCTGTAATACAGTCTTCAGTGCTCAGTTCATAAGCACTAATACGTGTCACTGATCGGCTTAAACGATCTACCCCAGGTACATGGACGCAAGAAGGCTCAAAATGGAGTTTGAGCCTTCTTGCGTCCATATCTTGGCAGAGGCTGAGCCTATCCCTGCTTAAGGGGTACTCCTACTCATAATGTGCAGTTGTTACAAAGCCCTCGGAATAGTTGTCCAGATAGGTTTTTGCACCATGGGCAAAGTGGCGCCCAAAACATAAAACGTAAATATGTGAATCATAGGTGTCAACTTAAGCCCAATGTCATCCTTTTCGCTACA
>JAFGMS010000249.1 GCA_016927375.1 Anaerolineae bacterium | reverse complement strand
GCCGTATGCCCCGCCTGGTTTGCCCTGCCTGTGGCGGTTCATTTCGCGCCCTCCGCAACCGCGAGCAGCGCGAGCGCTAACTTGACATTGTCAAAGTAGTTGCTGCAATATGTAAAACGTGAGACGTGACGAGTTTCCAGTCCGAGTTTACAAGCCACAGTTCGAAGCTTGAAAAGCTAAGAGCTGAGCAGTTCCCCGGGAATATTGTTGAACAGCATCGTTCAGCCTGTAACCCTGAATGGCTGCGGCTTCCAGTAGGTCAGCGAGCGCCATGCCCACTCTGCAGGCCCAAATCGGAAATAGCGAAGCCACAGAGGCGAGGCAATCAGCTGGAAAGCCCAGACACCCAACACAATCAAGATCTGCCCGTTGCGTTCAACCTGGCCAAAGAGTCCAAATCCGTGACCGTAGAAAATGGTGGTGCAGATGATTGTCTGCAGCAGGTAATTGGTCAGCGCCATGCGGCCAACCGCGCCGAACAATCTGGTTATTGAAGTGAGCTTAGGAGCCTTGGAAACCAACATAATCAGGCCAATGTAGCCCAACGACACCAGGAGGCTACCCCAGTAGTTGAACTGTGTTCCTAAAAACATGGAATAATCAAAAGACCAGCCGGCTGCGAAGTTGCGAACGACACCATAAGAAACGATTGGCATCCCCACCGCCAAGCCTATCACCATGATCGTGGCATAAAAGCGCCTGGAGCGCTGTGCGGTGAACACATCCCATTTGAATAATGCCATGCCCATCAGCATCAGGCCGCCGGCTCGCCACAGGAATAGGATCAGGAAGATGAAGGTTTGGAACTTCAGAGCGGTCATAGCCCGCAGCGGCATCTGTTCGAGCCAGCCGCTCTGGTAGGTTGCAATCTCATGATTGACCACTTCCAAGACCGGCTGCCAGCTCAGCTTCGTGCCCTCGTAGACTTCAGGGGGCATATAGGACAGGAAGAGCCCAAACAAGAGATATAGAATCGAGGACACAGAGAACACTGTCACTCCCAATACCGTCAGCAGGGTAGGAGACTTCTTACGAAACAGCACGACGATGAAGGAGCAGAGTGCGTAGGGGACCAGAATATCGCCATACCACAATAGATAAGCATGTAGCAGGCCGATGACCAACAGCCACAGCGTGCGCCGGTAGTGCAGCCTGACCGGGTTGAGCCCCTTCTCTTCAAGCCGATTGGTGAAGAGAACGATGCCTGCGCCAAACAGCAGTGAGAAAATCGTCATGAACTTTTGATCGGTGAAGACGTGGCTAAGTATCCAGACCCACCTATTGATGCCGGTCAAATCGCCATAGGATGCAGGGTTAAGATACGCCGCTTCGATCATCGCGAAGAGCTGAATATTCATGACCAGGATACCCAGGATGGCAAAGCCTCTTAAAGCATCCAAGGCCAGAATGCGCTCTGACGGCCGGGTAGGTATGGCGGTGCTTGTTTGTGACATTGTTTCCTCCGTTGAAAATAGCAATGAGCAATGATGAGTTAAAAGAGCTCCGACAAGGAATGGCAATCCTGTAGGTTGATTGGCGGCGAAGATACAAAGAGTTCCCAGATGTATTTCTCCTGTTCCGTGCGCTGGCGGATGCCCATCCAGAATGACACGAGGATGAGCAGTTTCCGTGACATCTATTGCCCTGTTGGGCGGCAGGACGAGACCGTTTTTGTACCGCACTTGACGATCATTGCGCCCACACAAGGACCAAGAGCCACTACCTCTCCGCATTATTCATAAGCCAGCGCCTCGCGTACGCTGATTCGCACGGCGCGGCGGGCGGGGATCAGGCAGGCAACGATGGAGATGACCAAAGAGATCGCCAGCCAATAAACGATCCCAACGAGAGAGAAACTTGATGAAAGTGAATACTCGAAGAATACATTGCCAATCGCTGTGCACAGCCCAATCGCCAGGGGGAAGCTGAGAGGAACAGCCAGCAGCCAGCTTAGCAAACCAACAACCGCCCCTTCGACGACAACGATGCTGCGAACCGAGCCGTTGGTCGCTCCCACGGCGCGCATAACACCGATCTCACGCGTGCGCTCCAACACGTTCAGGCTCATGGTGCTGGTGAGACCCAACCCGCCGACAATCGCCAGCAGAACGGTCATGCTCAACAGGAATCCCACCAACAGATTGAACTGTGCGATGTTCGCGCCGGCTACCTCCTGCATAGTAAGCGATTGGCTCAGCAGGATTCCGGCATCCTTCAACTGCTCTTCCACCGCCAGGGCAACTCTCTGCTGGGTTTGAAGATCGTGTTCCTGAGTAAAAACAAACAACACATAAACCCGCCCAGGCATGCCTGTCAGGCGCGATAGGTAAGGGAAATTTGCATAAGCAACACGCTTACCGGGACCGGCGTTCAAGAAGCCCACAATAAGCCATTCCCGCTCCTTGCCTCGAATATCCAGTGTGACGGTATCCCCTACCTTGATGTCCGGCTCCTGCTCCAGTACGGCAGTGCTGACGACCAGGGCATTCTCGTCATCAGGAAGGAGCCAACGCCCTTCCAGAATTTCCGGATCGAGGTAGGTCTCGCCGATGGGCGGGGCAAGTATTTCAAAGCCGCCACCTTCGATTTCTTCTGTGTCTTCTCCCGGCTTGACTCGCTGAGCCCAAACAAATGCCCAGCCCTCCACGTGATCGACGCCTGGAACGCGCATGGCTTCCTGCTCAAGCCTGCGGATGGGATAGGGCTGCTCCAGCATCACTTGCACATCGAAACCGTAAAGTTCCATTACACGGTCGAGTTCCTGCATTAGCGAATGCTGGAGGGTGAAGACAGACATGAAGATCGAGCCAGCTATGGTCAGGGTGATGAGTGTGATAGCCATGCGTCCCTTACGACGGAAAGCATTCTGCAGGGAAACCAGGATGGGACGGGATAAGAATCGGGCCCGCGTCAACAGAACATCCAACCAGCCTTGCTTGACATCCATTCCAATGCCATAGTCGCTGACTGCCTCTCGCACAGTGGTGCGGATGCCTCTAAAAATGGGCAGCGAGGCTGCCAAGACAGGAACCACCAACGCCGCCGCCAGCTGGAGCAAGAGAATCCACAACGCCAATCTGAACTGCTCAATGTCGAAGTTCAGGTATCCGGCAATGGTATCGGCAAAGATGCTGCCCAGCACCAGGCTGAGGGGAATAGAAACCAGAACAGCACACAAACCGAGCACACAGATCTCCAGCAGGTACAGGCTGAACACCTGCCCACCGGTTGCACCGACTGTTTTCATCATCCCAATCTGGCGTTTTTGCTGCATGATGAGCGAAGAGACGGTGTTGATGACCATAAAGCCGCTCAGCAGCAGCGTAAGAGCACCAATGCTGGCCAACACCAGAGAAAAAGCTTCCACCTGATCGGCGGCCCAGTGTTTGCCGGGGGCAGGGCTGTAGCCGCCCCAGATCCGGTAGCCATAGCGCTCCAGACGGTCAGAGATTTCGGTGCGGATCTGTTCAATCTGCTCCAAATCGGTTATTGAATCTTCCAGTGAGACGGCAACGTAGGAATACTCGTTGGGTAAGCCCAGCCAATCCAGTGTTTCCAGAGTTACATACCCTTGCGGCCAGTTCGAGAGATTAGGCGGTACAGCGTTGATGTCATGAACGGTCCCAGCAACGGTTAATTCTCGCCGGGTGCCATCCGGCAGCTCAATAGTGATTGACTTGCCTGGTTCCGCGCCCAGGAATTCCACCGTTGCACGCTCGAACCAAATCTCGCGGGTGTCAGGGGGCCAGTCTCCGGTTTCCGGCTCGATCAGGCCCACATGCATATCGGCGAAATCACGCACGGCATACAGGTCGATATTCAACCACTCGCCATTGTACTGCATCTTGAGCCAGGCAGTTGACCATCCCTGAGCCCCATCCACATGCTGCATCTGCTCGATGGTACGCTCCGTGCTCTGATCGAAGGGGCTGCCGTAAATGAGAATTTCTGGGGGATGAGTGGCTCGATACGCCTGATTCATGTCGGTGACTGCCATCTCCCTGGCAATAAACACACTGCCAAAGGCAATCACCCCCACCGCAATGGCCAATATGACCAGGATAGTACGAGCTTTGTTTTCCAGTACATCGTTCAGAATCTTGTACCAGCGCGGAGCTAGCCGGATGCTCGCTCTCATGGCGTTGCCCCGCGCGAAATTGCATAACAGAGAATATGATGCATGATCTCAATCTCGCTTATTGGTGCTTGTCGTGAATGGCCCATCTGGGGATGTCCAGAAACCGGCTCAGGATGGCAGCACCCATGCCCGTTTTAGACAGCCCCAGGCTTGACTGTGTGGATTGGCTATGTCAACTGGCCGGGACGAGCGCTTCTTGCTGTTCCGTGACGATCTCGCCGTCGGCGATGTGAACGGTGCGATGCACGCGGCCGGCGAGATCATGATCGTGGGTCACCATCACGACGGTCTTGCCGTCATCGATCAGCTTGCCAAAGATCTCGAATATATGCTCGGCTGTGCGCGAGTCGAGGTTGCCGGTGGGCTCATCGGCCACGACAATGGGTGGATCGTTTGCTAATGCACGGGCAATCGCCACACGCTGCTGCTGCCCACCCGAAACCGCGGTAGGAAGCTTGTGGGCATGGCGAGCCAACCCCACCAGATCAAGCAGCATCATGCCACGTTCCTCTCGTTCCCGAGGGCCATACATCTTGCAGAAGTCCATCGGCAGCATGATGTTCTGAAGCACTGTGAGGGTAGGCAGCAGCTGGAAAAACTGGAAGACAATCCCTATATTCTTGCCGCGCCAGCGAGCCATTTGGTTCTCGCTGAGGGTGTGGGCAGCGACATCGCCGACATAGACTTCCCCTTCTGTAGGGCGGTCGATGCCGGTGATCATGTTGATCAGTGTGGACTTGCCCGAGCCAGACTTGCCGAGCACGGCAACAAACTCACCCTGCTCAATAGTCAGGTTGATGTCTTGCAGCGCAACAAACTCACCTGCATGGGTGTGATAGACCTTGGTTACATTCCTGAGATCGATCACGTGATTCTCTTCACGGGGGTGTGCCCCATTGCCATTATTATATACACCAACACTTGAAAAAATACCCCACATAGATGAATTCTCCTTGCCATTTCTGGTTAGTACTTCGTATTACTAGTACGGGATTTCTGCTGAGGGGTTGCATAAGCAGGTAATTTGGAGTCTGATAGGAGACATTCGAACTTTGGTGATACCTGGCGCTACCGGATACAATCGCAGCTTACAAGCACCTATTTGGAAAGAGGAACTGAAGCTGTGAGTAAATCGACGATTGTTGTCATGCAAGGCGATCAAACAGGCCAGGAACTTCTGGATGAAGCGCTGCGTGTCCTGGCACCGGATGTAATCCGCCTTGATTTGGATTTCGAAACCTTCGACCTTTCACTGGAAACCCGTCGTGCTACCAAGAACGCGGTAATCCACGAGGCGGCCGAACGTGTCAAGCAGACCGGATTAGGCATCAAAGCAGCGACCATCACGCCCGGCGATCGGGACGATGTAGGCAGTCCCAACGCGCTGCTGCGCGAACTGATCGGTGCACAGGTAATTCTGCGCACCGGGCGGCGCATCCCATCGGTCAGGCCGGTGGGCGGCGTCCATGCGCCTATTGCCGTCGTGCGTATGGCGGTTCAGGACGCCTATGGCGCCAAAGAATGGCGTGAAGGCGAGGGGCTGGATGAGGTCGCCTGGAGCACCCGCAAACTTTCGCGACGCACCTGCCGTGCTGTGGCCGAGTTCTCGTTCATGTATGCGCGCCGGGTGGGGGCAAAGGTGTTCGGCGGGCCCAAGTACACGGTCAGCCCGGTTTACGAGGGCATCTTCAAGGAAGAGCTGGATACCGCTCACGAGCGCTATCCTGACGTGCGCTACGAGCCGCAGCTGATCGACGCTACCTATGCGCTGCTGCTGGAGACCACGGGGGAACCACTGGTCATCCCCGCGCTCAACCGGGACGGCGATACCCTCTCGGACCTGGTGCTCAAGCTCTACGGCACCATCGCCGGGGCTGAATCGGTGATCCTCAGCATGGACGAAGAGAAGGACTTCCAGGTCAAGACCGTGCTCACCGAGGCCCCACACGGCACCGCACCCAGCCTCGAAGGAAAGAACATCGCCAACCCGATGGCGATGGTGCTGGCCGGAGGCGCGCTGCTGCGCTATGTCGGCAGCCCACAAGGTGCCAATGCCAGCCGCGCTATCTACGAGGCAGTTTTCGAGGCCGTCTACGATGGCGTCAAGACCACCGACCTGGGAGGCAGTGCCACCACCTCTGAATACATCGATGAGGTCATCCGGCGGGTGCGCAGTAAGCTCGAAGTCTGGGAAGCGCTGGGTTAGTGCTGAAGGCAGAAGGGCAAGACACAAAACCATCTCGCCCTCCTTTTTAACAATGTCAGTGTGTTTGACTTCTGCGGCCTTCGGCTGCAATATTCTGGTAGCGGTAGGGCGGACATTGCAGCCATACCCTACAGCACATCGTCCGGCCGACTTTCACAAATGGGGTAACGACTCAGCTATCAGCGGTCAGCACACAGCAAAAAACAAAAAGCATAACGGCTCAATCCGGCTTTGAAACACTGTAGGGATGGGCAATCGAGCAAAATGACTGCCGGCAACCGGGTTTGTTAATTGGGAAACTACTCATCAGCAGTTGAACAGTCATTACGTTTTACCCATTTACCTATTTACCCTTTTCGCATCACTCATCACTGTCAGCTAATGATGGCACATAGCTGAGTAGCTGCCAAATGGGTTTGAAACAGATATCGGTTCGAGATACCATGACTTTAGTGGTAGAGGGCCTGCAGCTGACAAGTCCTTGGTATTCACCTGCCTGGAGGGAGGGCATATGTTTGAGCAGTACTATCCGATTGCCGTACTCGTCTTGCTCGCGACGGTGCTGTCAATCATCGTTGTCTTTCTTTCTCGCATCATGGGGCCGCGTCGACCGACCCCTAAGAAGTCAGCCCCCTACGAATCGGGTATGTCCCCCATCGGGCCGGCGGTGCGCCGCCTGCCGATCAAGTTCTACCTGGTTGCCGTGCTGTTCATCCTGTTTGACATCGAGGTTATCTTCCTGCTCCCCTATGCCACGCTCGTGAGGGAACTAGGCGTTTATGGGCTTATCGCCACCGGCATCTTCGTCTTTATCTTAACGATTGGGTTGGTCTACGAGTGGAAGAAGGGAGCTCTCGATTGGGAATAATAAGCAAGCTGGGCAATATGGGAGTCGTCACCACCACCCTTGAACAAGCAGTGAACTGGGGGCGCACCCGCGCCATGTGGCCGATGCTGTTCGGGCTGGCTTGCTGCGCTATCGAGATGATGGCCACCCAGGCCGCACACTATGACATGTCGCGCTTTGGCATGGAGCTGATGCGCGCCTCGCCCCGCCAAAGTGACCTGATGATCGTCGCCGGGCGCGTCAGCCGTAAGATGGCCCCTGTGCTGCGGCGGCTGTACGATCAGATGCCCCTGCCCAAGTGGGTCATCGCCATGGGCGACTGTGCAAGCTGCGGGGGCGTTTTCAATAACTATGCCATCCTCCAGGGCGTCGACGAGGTCGTGCCGGTGGATGTGTACATCGCGGGCTGCCCACCCCGCCCCGAACAGCTCATCGATGGCATCATGACACTGCACGAGAAGGTCATGAAGGAAAAGCTTACAGATTGGGCAACGTAACATGAGCGATATCATGGCAATCGCCAACACCATCCGGGAGCAGTTTCCGCAGGCGGTGATGGAGATCATCGAGTTCCGCGGGGATGTGACCGTGGTCATCGACCGTGCTGCACTGGTCGAGGTCGCCGCTTTCTGCCGGGATGCCGATGGGCTGCGCTTCAATCTGCTCTCCGACCTGTGCGGCATCGACTACTGGCCGGAGGAGCCTCGATTTGCCGTCTCGTACGTCCTGTACTCGCTGCCGTTCAATCACACCATCCGCTTCAAGGTCTATGCGCCTGGCAAAGACCCGGTTATGCCGACCATCACCGGCGTTTACCCTGGGGCCAATTACCATGAGCGTGAAGTGTGGGACATGTTTGGCGTGAAATTCGACGGACACCCTGACCTTCGACGCATCTTGATGCCCTACGATTGGATCGGCCATCCGCAGCGCAAGGACTACCCGCTGGGCTATGAAGAAGTGCAGTTCAGCTTCAACCACGAGCGCATCCAGGCGCAGAAACCGCAGCCGAAAGAGTAGTTTACAGTTCACAGTTGACAGTGATTAGCCCATAGCCATCCGGCGAGAACCAAGAAACAAAAGTTAAAAGCTGGGTAACTACTCAACTACCCGGCGCTCTCTACTGTGGCCATAAGTGATGCGTAAAAGGTAAATGGGTAAACAGGTAAAACATAAGACGTGATGAGTTCACGACCTGAGATCACAAATCGCAGCTTGAAAAGCTAAAAGCTAAGAGCCAACAGCTAAGAGCTGAGTAGTTACAAAGCTAATCGCTGTTCGCTGGCCACTGACGGCTAGGAGTAGTGCATACCAATGACCGTTTCTCGATATGACCTGGTTCACGCATCGCAGGTCGATACTGATCAAGGGGCTGCTGCGCTGGAGCTGGAGCAGCTTCGGGGGCATGTCAGTGAGCAGGCTTTTACCGGCGAGACGATGCTGCTCAACATGGGCCCGCAGCATCCCAGCACGCACGGCGTTTTGCGGCTGCTGCTGGAGCTGGATGGGGAAACCATCGTCTCCTGTATACCGGATATCGGCTTCCTGCACACCGGCATCGAGAAGAACATGGAGGCCAAGACCTACGAAAAAGCCCTGGTGATGACCGACCGCATCGATTACCTCAATAACCTGGGCAATAACCTGGTCTACTGCATGGCCATCGAGAAGCTGTGCGAGCTGGATGTACCGGAACGTGCCCTTTATATCCGCGTCATTATCGCCGAGCTTCAGCGCCTCAACAGCCACCTGGTGTGGCTGGGCACGCATGTCCTCGATTTGGGCGCGACAAGCGTCTTCCTCTATTGTATGCGCGAGCGCGAGCACATCCTTGACCTGTTCGAGACGGTCTCGGGCCAGCGCA
The DNA here is from genome assembly GCA_016927375.1 of Anaerolineae bacterium. Taxonomy (GTDB): domain Bacteria; phylum Chloroflexota; class Anaerolineae; order Aggregatilineales; family UBA3940; genus JAFGMS01. The sequence goes on along the minus strand of JAFGMS010000249.1, from coordinate 4,110 downwards.
TGATGGGCACATATATCCGCCCCGGCGGCATATGGCGAGACTTTCCGGACGGCTTCGAGCGGGAGCTGCGCAACTTCCTTGATTACTTCCCCTCCAAGCTGGACGATTATGAGCGGCTGCTCAGTGAGAACCCCATCTGGAAGGACCGCACACAGGGGATCGGCATCATCCCGGCCGAAGATGCCGTCCGGTGGGGGATCACCGGGCCCAGCCTGCGGGCATCGGGCGTCAACTTTGACATCCGCAAAGCAATGCCCTATTCTGGATATGATCGTTTCGAGTTCGAAGTGCCTACCGGCACGAAGGGCGATGTCTACGAGCGCTACCAGGTGCGCATGCGGGAAATGCGCGAGTCGCTCAGCATCATTCACCAGGCGCTCGATGCGCTCCCGGGCGGGCCGGTTCGCAGCGATAACCGTAAGTTCGTCCCTCCGCCCCGCTCCGAACTGGGCACCAGTATGGAAGCGGTGATCCATCACTTCAAGCTGTGGACGGAAGGGTTCAAGGTGCCTGCCGGCGAGGTGTACGTCCGGGTCGAGTCGCCGCGCGGCGAGCTGGGGGTGATGTTGGTCAGCGACGGCTCGGCCAAGCCATATAGGGTGCACTTCCGGGCGCCCTCGTTTGTCAACATGCAGGCCCTGGGCGCGTTCACCAAAGGCTACATGGTGGCGGACCTGGTGGGAATTATCGGCAGCATTGACATTGTGCTGGGGGACTGTGACCGGTGAATAAATTGACGATTGATGATTGACGATTGGTAAGATGGCAATGAGTGATGAGGCCTGACCAGCAGCAAACAACTGCTGGCTGGAAGCTGTGCAGCCTGACCCCCTCGATGAGGGATTACCATACAAGAGGAGAACAAACGATGGCAATTCTGATCTTGATCCTGATTCTGGCACTGCTGGCAGCCGTAGCGGCGGTACTGCTGGCGCTTTACAATCCAAATGCCATTACCGTGACTTTCGTGAGTTGGAGCTTCGAAAGCTCGCTGGCTGCAATAGTACTGGCGTCGTTTGGGATAGGAGCGCTTTTAGGCTGGCTGCTCACTGTCCCCGGAAGCATCAAGAAGAGCTTCTCTATTGCACAGAGCAATAAGAAAATCGACCAGCTGGAAAAGCAGCTGGCAACCAAGACCTACAACCTTCCTAAGGTTGACGATGAGGCTATCCAGGCTGCCAAGGAAAACCAACCCTGATTTCGTTCCGAAAACGAGACGGCTATGGCCTTATTAGATACGCATAAAGAAGACATCGAGCGGCATCTGGCCAAGTACCCGGATAAGCACTCGGCGGTGATGCCGCTGCTGGCGATGGCGCAGGAGGAGTATGGATACGTGACCCAGGATGCCATCGGTGAGATTGCCGGCATCCTCGACCTGGATGTGACGCACATCAAGGGGTTGATCGGGTTTTATACCATGCTCTACGACCGGCCCAAAGGCAAATACCTGCTGCAAATTTGCACCGATTTGCCGTGTGCCCTCCGGGGGGCGGAGGCACTCAGCGAGCACCTGTGCAGGAAGCTGGGCATCCAGCCGGGCGAGACAACACCCGACGGTCTGTTCACAATCGAGAACGTGAAATGTGTGGCAGCCTGCGACTGCGCGCCGGTCATGCAGGTCAACGGCCATTACCACGAGAACCTCGATGAAGAGAAGCTGAACAAGCTACTTGAGGACCTGCGTCGTGAAGCTGAAGTCTCCGAGCCGGCTCACTACGACTGATTACCCGCGCATCGTGGCGCTGTGGGGAGCAGCCGGGCTGCACGTCAGGCCAAACGGGCGTGACTCTCAGGAAGCGTTCGAGGGCCAGATGGCAAGCGGCCTCCAGACTGCCATTGGCATCGAGACAGAGAGCGGTGACCTGGTAGGCATCGTGCTGGCCACACACGACGGGCGCAAAGGCTGGCTCAACCGGCTGGCCGTTCACCCCGATTGGCGCCGCCGGGGTGTGGCGAAGATGCTGATTGCTGCCGCTGAGGATGCACTGCACCAACAGGGCATCGATGTGATTGCGGCGCTGATCGAGCCGGGGAATGCCCCTTCTTTGGAACTGTTTCTCGCCAGTGGGTACGAGGAGTATGCCGGGCTGCACTATGTCAGCAAGCGCAGCCGGGCGGATAGCTAATAGCGAATGGCAGATAGCAGATGGATTTCAAGCAATATGAATTAATGCGGGATGTGGGGGTCGAGCCTACGGCAACCTGTATCACTGCACATCAAAATGGACTCGACATAGAGGCCTGCACAGAAATGTTGGTGGCTGTTTATCAGCTTTCTGAGGCAGAGGCTAAAGAGATAAGCGTTGTGGCGTCGGACACCATCCGTCCGCTGAACGGGGCTCTCGATTAGCCGGATGCCAGTGTGAAGCAGGGACGGAACACATCGCTCAAACGATTTGCTGTTTAATCGTCCATCACTGTTTTTCTGAGGGGGAATAGTGGCATATATTCTATTAAGAGACCTTGACGTACCTGATATCAAGGAGATTGATGTCTATCTCCAACATGGCGGGTACGAGGGGCTCAAGAAAGCCCTCAAGAAAAAACCGGCCAACATCATCGATATGGTCACGGCATCAGGGCTGCGCGGGCGGGGTGGGGCAGGCTTCCCGACCGGGGTCAAGTGGGGCTTCATCCCCAAAGACGCCGAGACGGCCTATGTGGTCGTCAATGCCGACGAGAGCGAGCCGGGCACGTTCAAGGACCGCCAGCTCCTTGAGGGCAACCCTCACCAGGTCATCGAAGGCGCATTGATTGCTGCCTACGCCATCCGCGCCAACCACGTATATATCTACTGCCGCGGCGAGTTCCAGGATACGGCCCGCGAGCTTGAAAAACACGTCGATGCCGCATGGGGTAACGGCTTCATCGGCCCGGACATCCTGGGGTCGGGCTGGAACTGCCAGGTCCATGTCCACGTAGGGGCCGGGGCCTACATCTGCGGTGAGGAAACCGCCCTGCTCGAATCGCTGGAAGGCAAGCGCGGCGAGCCGCGCATCCGGCCGCCCTTCCCCGCCACACACGGCCTGTACGGCCGGGCCACGGTCATCAACAATGTTGAGACGCTGGCAAACGTGCCCTATATTCTGGATAAAGGCGTGGACGTCTATCGCCGGCTTGGTACACCGGACAGCCCGGGCGTCAAGATCTTCTGCCTGAGCGGGCATGTCAACAACCCCGGCAACTACGAGTTGCCTTTCGGCGGCGAGACGACCTTGCGCAAGCTGATCAATGAGTTGGGTGGGGGCACCCCCAGCGGCCTGCCGGTGAAGGGCATTCTGCCGGCCGGTGCCAGCGGTGCGATCTTGCCTGCCACCGACGAGGTGTTCGATACGCCCATCGAGTACGGGAGCTTCAAGGCCTGGAACAGCGACATCGGGTCGGCCTCGGTGATCGTGCTCGATGAGAGCGTCGATATGGTATGGGCGGCTCGCAAGATGACCGAGTTCTTCGCGCACGAATCGTGCGGGCAGTGCACGCCCTGCCGCGAGGGGACCTACTGGCTATCGCGGCTGTATGACCGGGTGGCCCAAGGACTGGCCGATGCCGGGGATGTGGAGACGATAAACAGCGTCGCGTTGCAGATGAAGGGCAAGTGCATCTGCGCCCTGGGCGAGTTCGCCGTCAACCCGGTGGTGGCGACCATCGAGCATTTTCCGGAGGATTACGAGCGGGCGGTTGGCGCCGCCGGGAAGACCGAGGCCGCCGCGGACTAGAATTCAAACCACGGATTACACGGATTTCACAGATTAAAAATCGTAATGAGAACTGTTTAATGGAGATGTAACATGTTGTGCTGGTTACGGATATCCATCCGTAACCGGTACTGAGCAGATTTTAATCTGCAAGCCCTGCACTGCACGGTGTTTCCAGGCAGACTCTATCACGTCTTGGATGCCTCCCGGATTGAAATCCGGCAAGTACGGGTGACAAGTGATGCTTCGCATCACCCATATCCGTCACCAGCACTGAAAGAACCAGGTGCCTCAGATCCCCACCCTAGTTAAGCACGAAACCTTGTCCTGAGTATAATGGACGAATGCGTTTTTGTCTCTATAGGAGGGTAAAACTGAATGTCTCAGCTACAGTATCCGTTACAGATGTCCT
>JAFGMS010000248.1 GCA_016927375.1 Anaerolineae bacterium | reverse complement strand
TAACCTCTCGATGTTGCTATGCTCAAAGAGGCGCTCTTCGTTCCAGATCCGTCGCTCCTTCGTCGATCCTTCGTTTGGAAGCACAAGCAGCCTCTCCTGCCCATTCTGGTTGCTCAGGAAAACTTGACAGTTATGTGTTTCCTAGGTAACCATAACTGACGGCTTACTTATGCCGCGAAACACTAGGGCGAGATCTCTTAGGACTTGTTTGAGAACGACAATGCAGTTATGCCACCTTTTTGGACAAGTCCTTAAGCAGTTGGGGATTAAGGAGTGTTTGCTCCAGGGTCATTTGCAATCGGTTGTCTCAGGACGTTACTCTTCTAGGCGCACGCGTACAAGTCTGAATAAATCATGAATTACTTGCTACTGGTACATGAATCCTATTTACTTTATTTCTTTTCTAACTAGAATATAGAAAGAAATATTCGTCTCAATTATTTAGGAAAGGAGTCTGGAAATGTTGTTTCTTCCACGGGAAGAGGGTCAAGGTCTTGTTGAGTATGCGTTGATCCTTGTATTGGTTGCTGTTGTGGTTATTGCCATTCTGACTCTGCTGGGTCCAACAATTGGTAACGTGTTCAGTAACATCATCACCAGCATCTAGTATGTGTATCCCCGGGATCTTTCCGGGGTATTGAATAGAAACGAAGCCTCACACACGTGTGAGGCTTCGTCTTTGTCCGGATGAGTATTTTCTTGAGGTAATTGGGTATCGGAAAATAGGAATCTTGGCTTGCTTGACACACCTTATGAATTGAGTATAGTATGAGGCAATCGTGAAGTTGCAGTTCCTAATACATCAGAGAGATTGGTGTTGGGGAATGTTCACAATCTAGCAGTGATTTCTTTTCTGTTTCTGAGCATGGCTTTGGCTAAGAAGAACTCACAATCGTGTTTTTGGAGTCCATAATCCTATGGCCGAGAAGATAAAGATTCTGATTGTTGATGATAATGAGAGCACGCGTGAAGGGACCCAACGCTTGCTTGAATACGAGGATAATATTGAGATCGTAGGTTTTGCTGAGAATGGCCTGGAGGCCATCAGTCGCGTTGAGGAATATCAGCCTCATGTGGTTTTGATGGATATAAATATGCCGGTTATGAATGGGATTGAGGCTACTCAACGTCTACAACAAGAGGCTCCTCGGACCAAAGTGATCGTCGTATCTGTGCAGGACGATGCTCACTATCTGAAGCAGGCTTTTCGGGCAGGCGCAGTCGATTTTGTTGCCAAACCGATTACGTCGGCTGAGCTGGCTCAAGCTATTGAGCGCGCTTACAACTCGATCCAAGCTGAGCCCACACCGCCGTCGATGCCGGCGCCCTCTCAAGCTTGGCCGGGCGTCCAGTATCCTGCTCCTTCTGCTCCGGAGGGACATATTGTTGGTGTGTTGGGCTTCAAAGGGGGTGTTGGCAAAACAACCCTGGCTGTGAATATTGGAGTAGGTTTGGTGCAGGCTGGCAAGAAGGCAGTTGTTGTTGATACCAATCTCTATTTTGGCGATGTCGGTGTATTTCTAAACACACATGGTCAGCACACCATTATCGACCTGGCGCATATGGCATCCGATCCTGAGCAGTTGGAACCCCAGGCTGTCCAAAGTGTGCTTATCTCTCACGAGAGTGGCGTGAAGTTGTTGGCTGCTCCCAAGAGTCCCAGGGAGAGCGAGCCGATTTCTGCGGAATCGGTTGTCAATCTCCTGGAATATCTTAAACGAGAGTTCGATTATGTGATTGTGGACACATCGACCACGTTAGATGAGGTTCTGGATGCAAGTATTCAGGTATCAGAGCGTTTGGTTGTTGTCACAACGCCAACTATGCCGGCACTTAAGGATACCAAGATCTTGCTCTCGTTGTTGGATGTTGATGCGACGGAGAAGGATAAGGTCATATTGGTATTGAACCAGGTTGACAAAAGTAGTCGCATTACGGCCGATCAGATAGCCAATTATCTCAAGCGACCCGTGGCTGCACAGATACCTACCGATCCATCTGCAGTCGAGGCGGTCAATCAAGGTATGGCTTTGGTTACGCTGGATCAGCGCCGGGTGTCCAGCATTCGTCCCTTGCTGAGTGTGGTACAATTGGTTAGAGATGCTTTCGAAAAAGAGAGCGAAGAAGCAGCCGAACAAGAAGCACCGCGCAAGAGATGGTGGTAGCGGGCTTCATATGCTATCTTTGTGGGTAGTGAGAGGAGTAAATGGTGTCATTACTGAAGCGCATAGAGAGAGGGCAGACTCCTGGCGGTGACCAATCTGGAGGACAGGGACAGACTCCGGGCTCCTCAGGTGCGGAGGGTGGTGCTTCCCAGCTTCGCCAGAGACGCGAAAAAATGTATGATGTGGTCAGCGGCCAGGTTGATATCAAGGATCTTGTCCAACGTCGATTGTTGGATGAAGTAGGCCCTGGTGAAACTTTCGACTTGACCAAATCTCAAGAGTTGCGTGCTCGTATTGAAGAGCTCTTCAACACGATCCTGGCTGAAGAAAATGTCGTATTGGCCAAGAATGAGCGAAAGCGCTTGCTTGATCAGATTGTTGCTGATATGTTGGGCTTTGGGCCACTTGAGCCGTTACTTGAAGATCCTGAAATCACCGAAATCATGACGGTGGGGCATGAGAAGCTCTATATTGAGCGCAAAGGCAAAATCGAATCGGTGCCGATACACTTCGAGAGCGAAGATCATTTGCGGCGTATCATCGATCGCATTGTTGCTCCTTTGGGACGCCGTATTGACGAAAGCCAGCCTCTAGTGGACGCGCGTCTTCCGGACGGCTCACGTGTGAATGCCGTCATACCCCCTATTGCCATTGATGGCTCGGCGTTGACGATCCGTAAGTTCTCCAAGGTTCCCCTGACAGTACAGAACATCATCGATTTTGGAACGACTACGGTCGAAGTGATGGAATTTCTGCGTGCTTGCGTTATTGCACAGTTCAACATTATGATTTCTGGCGGTACCGGTTCAGGAAAGACGACTTTACTGAATATTCTTTCAGGCTTTATCCCGGGGGATGAACGTATCGTTACTATCGAGAATGCGGCTGAGCTGCAGTTACGGCAGGAGCATGTCGTCCGGCTAGAGAGCCGGCCATCCAATATTGAGGGTAAAGGCGAGATTACAATTCGGGATTTGGTTATCAACTCCTTGCGTATGCGCCCTGATCGAATTGTTGTTGGCGAGGTGCGTGGAGGAGAGGCCCTGGACCTTTTGCAAGCGATGAATACCGGCCACGACGGCTCGATGGGAACGGTGCACAGTAACTCGCCTCGTGATACAATTGCGCGCTTGGAGACGATGGTGTTGATGGCGGGTATGGATCTGCCTGTGCGTGCTATTCGTGAACAGATCGCTTCTGCTATTCAATTAATTGTCCATCAGGATCGTATGCGAGACGGTACACGTAAGATCGTGCGTATCAGCGAGATCCAGGGTATGGAAGGTGATGTAGTAACCATGTCTGACATCTTCGTTTTCGAGCAGACGGGGTTGGAAGGCGGGAAAATACTTGGGCGTATCAAGCCAACCGGGTTGCGTCCTAAGGGGATGGATAAAATCCTGGATTCCGGTATACAGTTGCCACCACAGATCTTTGGTATTGGGCGGAAATAGTATGTGCCATACATATCAGGATGAACGTGGATGGTCATTGCAAGATGAGGTGAGGTATGGGGCTGTTTCGCAGAGATAAGACCTCTGAACGTCTGGACGAACTGGACACCTTCATTGAGAGCGAGTGGCGGCCAGCGGAGGAAGATACACAAGATACCAGCCGTGAGAGTGCGCGCGAGCAATTGACGAGAAGGCTCGATAATATGCTAGACCAGCGCGGGCTCATGGGCACAATGCGTTCCCAGTTGCGCAAGGCTGACCTGAAACTCACAGTCGTCGAGTATCTTATGCTTCACCTAGTATTAGCTGCTCTACTGGGAGTGGTAGGGTGGTTTGTTGCCCATGGTGTCTTTGGAGCAATGTTAGGGGGTGTTTTGGGTTTTGTCCTCCCACGCGTCTACGTAGGCATCAAGCAGGGGCAGCGTTTGAAGGCATTTGAGGATGAACTGCCCGATATTCTGAACCTGTGGGTTAACTCGTTGCGTGCTGGCTATAGTGTGCCTCAAGCCATGGAGGCTGTGGCAAAGGAGGCGCCGCCTCCAGCTTCGGATGAGTTCAAGCGTGTTGTGTCGGAATTTCAGATTGGAATCCCGGTTGACATTGCCTTGAATAACATGTTGGCTCGTATCGAGAGTGAAGACCTGGATTTGGTTTTCACCGCTGTTAACATTCAACGCGAGGTTGGTGGTAACTTGGCCGAGATTCTGGAAACCATCAGCCATACAATACGTGAGCGTATTCGTATCAAGGGTGAGATTAGGACGTTGACATCGTCTGGCCGTGCTAGTGGTACGATTGTTGGCAGCTTGCCTATTGGGTTGGCTATCCTGCTCTATATCATGAATCCTAATTATATGGGGCAGCTCTTTTTTGGACCTCCAATCGGTGCCTATATTCCTGGGCTGCCGATTCCATGTGGATGGCCCATTATCGCGGTAGGTTTGATCATGATGGGTATTGGTGCTGCTCTCATTGCCCGTATTATTGATATTGAGGTTTAGCCTATCGAATTGAGAAAGGGCAGCTTCTCTTCTTGGGGAATTGCTGCTGTATTTCTGTAGATGGTTTAATATGGTTGGGAAGATTGTCTTAATCTGGCGACGAACTTATGCCCAACTGTACTAGCTCTTCAGGACTGGTTTTGTAAAGGGAAAATAGCCATGGAAGGATTCAGTGAATTAGTTCCCTATCTACCATTTGTGCTTGGTGGGGTTGTTTTGCTTGTGGCCATTGCGCTGCTTGCGGTTGGTATCTCGAATGCTAACCAGGCTGATCCGCTGGCTGACCGGTTGGCTGACTATGCTGGACAGGCAGAAGCGGTGGCGAATCTCGAAGATATCGAGATGTCGGTGCCGTTTACTCAGCGTGTTGTCTTGCCTATCATGCAAACAATTGCCAGCTTCACGACTCAATTTACTCCGCAGCAAACGCTTGAGAAGACGCAGCAATTGCTGAACCTGGCGGGTAACCCCAGTGGGCTGACGCCGGGTGTTTTCTGGGCTATGCGGTTTGGAGCATTGATTGGTCTCGGCGTCGTCTTTCTTGTTCTTATGCTTCCTCGAGGATCAGCCCTTTACACGATTGGTGGTGGACTCTTTGGAGCTATATTTGGCTATTTGGCACCTCAGTTGTGGCTGCAAGGCAAAGTGAGCAGGCGCCAAGAGGCTATTATCAAGGCACTGCCGGATGCCCTCGACTTGATGTCAATTTGTGTTGAAGCCGGGCTTGGTTTTGACCAGGCGATGGGTAAGGTGCACGAGAAGTGGGACAATGAGTTGGCGCTGTCTTTCGGGCTTGTGTTGAGGGAGATCCAACTAGGCAAGACACGTCGCGAGGCACTGAAATCCATGGACGAAAGCATGGGGGTTTCTGATGTAACAACTTTCACCAGTGCGATTATTCAGGCGGACCAATTGGGCGTTAGTATCTCTAAGGTGCTCAAGATTCAATCTGAGCAGATGCGCATCAAGCGCCGTCAGCGTGCACAGGAAAAGGCTCAACAGGCTCCTGTCAAGATGATGATTCCGATGGTCGCGCTGATCTTTCCATCTATCTGGTTGGTACTACTTGGGCCGGCTACCATTCAGGCTTATAAGCAGTTCTTTGGTGGTTAGCATAGTCGAGACTGCATCCAATCGGATGCGTTTATGAAGGGGCTGGCTGGCGCCGGTAACCAGAATATGTCGCAATTTGCCTGGCAGGTTCAATCTGTGGCACGGGCCGCGTTGGACCTGCTTTTTCCACCCCGTTGTGCGGTATGTGGGCGCGTAGAACGTAAGCTTTGTGCCGATTGTGTGGCTGATTTTCACCCCATAGGCGACTCGTTCTGTCCCACCTGTGGCGAGCCTCAATTAGTATCCAATATCTGTGGCCGCTGCGCAGCCAATCCACCAGCCTTTGAATATATCAGGAGCGCCTATCGATATGAAGCTGGCCTCCGTAAAGCTATTCATGTTTTTAAGTATAATGGTCGTCGTGGGCTGGCAGCCCCCTTGGCGGATGCGATGGTTCAGGTGCTTCCGAAGCCCCTTACCACTGTTGTTATATGTCCTGTACCGTTGTATCCTGCGCGTCAGGCACAGCGTGGCTACAATCAAGCCAGATTATTGGCGGAGGAATTGGCTCATTGTTGGAATCTCACCTGTTTGCCTGAAGAGGCATTGCGGCGTATCCGTTCGACTAGCAGTCAGGTAGGGCTTGACTATACTGCCCGGCAATCAAATGTGAGTAATGCGTTTGCTGCAGATCCTGCCCTGGTCGGTGGGAATGCTATATTGCTTGTGGATGATGTCTGTACAACAGGAGCTACGATGAATGCCTGTGCCAAAGCGCTTTTGGCTGCTGGGGCCACCTTTGTTGCAGGCGTCAGTCTGGCACGTGCATCCTCGGATGGGCAATCCGGAAGGTAAGGAGTCTGATAACTACTCAGCTACCCGGCGCTTCCTACTGTAGCTATAGGTAATGCGTAAAAGGTAAATATGTAAAACGTGAGACGTGACGAGTAGCCAGTCTGAGGTTACAAGTCACAGATCAAAGCTTGAAAAGCTAAAAACTAAGAGCCAACAGCTAAGAGTTGAGCAGTTACGGAGTCTGTAGCGTTTCTTGATGGATTGGGAGTCTTTGTCTGGAAATAAGCCTTCTTGCGCAGCGCTATCTCATATAACTTGGAAGGAGCCTTAATATGGATCTGGATATACATGGACGCAATGTCACAATCTCACCCCGCACCCAGTCTTATGTAGAGCGAAAGGTTGGTCGCCTTGATCGTTTCATGCCCGATATTATGGAGGTTCGGGTCGATCTCGGTGAAGAAAAATCGAATCGCGCGGGCAATCGGATGATTGCTCAGGTTACCGTTCGACATAAGCGGGGTACGATTCTGCGGGCTGAGGAGCGCTCAAATGACCTATTTGCGGCCGTGGACGCGGTAGTTGATAAGCTCTACCGCCAGATTGAGCGCTACAAGGGTAAACGCAAACGGCGTGGGGGTGATTTCCAAGAGGAATTTGCTGCCTACGAGACAGCTATCGATCTTGAAGAAGAGGATTTTGATACAGGAAACGTCATCCGGCGTAAGCGATTCTCGATCATTCCCATGAGTGAGGAAGAAGCTATCGAGCAGATGGAACTGCTGGGACATGACTTCTTTGTGTTTGTTAATGCTGACACAGGCGGAGTTAACGTCATCTACCTACGCAAAGACGGCAACTATGGTCTGCTGGAACCGGAATTGGGTTAGAGTCGCTATGATTGAGCATTTCATCATAGCATTCGTCTATATGTGATCTGCTGATACTCACACATTGGATATTGGAAGAGGGGATGACTGGTTTTTCATCCCCTCTTTGGTTTCACAGAACGGGCATTACCAACCGCGTAGATATGTTGCCCACTCATCGTGATTCTCCAGCAATCGTCCAAAAAGATACTCTGCTGAAGCTTTTGGCTCCATAGGTTGCTTGGCCAACTTCATAGCTGCCTCTTGGGGGGTGCGGCCGCCCTTTCGTCGGTTGCAGGCAGGACAGGCAGCGACGAGATTCTCCCATGTGTGACTTCCACCCCGGTGGCGCGGCATCACGTGATCGATTGTCAATGAGGAGGAACGTGTACCGCAATACTGGCAAACGAATTTATCCCGGCGGAAAATTTCTCGTTTAGAGAGTTTCACTCGCGGGTAGGGTCGATGCACCATGTAAGAGAGCCGGACGATTGACGGTCGCGGATAAGACGACGAGGCGGTTCTTATCACGCCTCGTCCATCAAGTAGTAATTCCGCTTTGCCGGTCATCATCAGACCAACGGCTCGCTTAGTGGTACAGACGTTTAACGGTTCATAATTGGCGTTCAACACCAAAACCGGCTCGTTCACCGGGTCCTCCTGCCGCATCGTTGGTTTCTTTGTTTGATCCTCCATTGCATTGGCGGAATTCTACCACTATGGTAGGAGTGGTGCAATTGCGATACATAAAGCGGGCATTGAGAAGAATGTTCAATGCCCGCTCTGTTTGCTTAAGTGTTCTGTGGTAAGACATCCTGGGATCTAAGAAACACTCCAGCCTTGGCTTTTGGGCTATGGTGCCCAACCGTAACCATACCAGGTGTCAATCGCGTCTGGACGCTCTGCAGGTCCTGGCGCAATAGGTCGGGCAACCAACTGATAGGGTGGATTGACGCCGTCAGCGCGTGCTGCCCATAAGTACAGCCGCCCATCTCCTGGAGCAACCGAGTAGATAACCAGTGAGCCATCTGGTGACCAGATCGGGAAGCCCTTAGTAGTAGGATCACTGGTCAGTTTCTTCTGATCTGACCCATCGGGATTCATGACAACGAGCTGTTGCCTGAGTATGGCTGCATAGCGGGTGGCATCTGGTGAAGCTCGCCCTGGAGTGAACACGGAGCTGATCGGGACCCCCACCGGGTCGAGAAGAAGAGCACCAATCAGTATGCGCTCCGGGCTAAACCATGAGGGGAAAGGAACACCTGAACCGTAGGTGATATCCTCGGTGATGTTGTGGCTCAGTCCTGTCTCTACATCGATCAGGCAAGCATCGTGCTGGCTGTATGGAATGCAATCAGCCAGGATTTGCTGGCCATCCTCACTCCAATCCAATGAGCTCAAGCCCAGATGGGAATGTGTTATTTGGGTAGGTGAAGTGCTGTCAGCATTAGCGATGTACAACTCACCACCCTGTACAAAGGCATAGCGCTTGAAGTCAGGAGCCCACGCCGGGTAAAAGCCAGTAACAGGCAGCTTGGACAGATTGGCGCCGTCAAAGGTGACGAAGTAGAGTCCGGCTTCAAGACAATCGTCACAATTGAACGAGGCTGCAACGAATAGCACGCCATTTGATACGGCATCGGAGCCCCTAGGTGGGCTGATTGTGATTGTAGGCTGATTCTCGCGAGTGATGTTTTCCATCTCGACAGGTGTTGGCAACCAGGTATGGCCTAATCGCAAACCGCCATCCTCATTGGTATCTTGTGTCAGACGGAATTTGTTGCTCCCATCGAGGTTGATGGTATAGAGGTCAATGTTGCCATCACCCCCACTCATGGCAAACAAGAGTTGTGTGCCGTCTGGGGACCACATCGGATTCTGATTCCACGAATTGTCATTGGTGATACGAACAGTGTCGCTACCATCGACGTTCATAATGTAGATTTCGGAACCAGTGGCGACATCACGATCTGATTCATAGGCAATACGTGTGCCGTCAGGTGATATAGCCGGGTTTGCATTGTAGGCTTTCTCGTCGGATGTCAGTCGTATCACGTCTGTTCCGTCCGGGTTCATGATGTAGATTTCACTGTAACGTGCTTTTTCTGATACTTCCCGGTCGGACATGAACACGATCCGGCCATCCGATGTCCAATCCGGATAGCTCTCCATCCGATCACTGTCGGCAGTCAGATTGGCTTGCTCGGTGCCGCTGGTGTTTACCACACAGACGTCGGTACCACCATTGCAGGTATAAGCAATACGCATCCCGTCCGGCGACCACTTGGGGTGTGTTCCGTCACCCTGTGTAACCTGGAAGATGCTGCCATCGGTGTGATCCAGCACAAAAATGCCGATGATCTGGAGATTGCTTGTCAGCGAGACAAATGCAATCTTCGATCCGTCGGGTGAGACATCAGGCCACACAGTGTACTGGTGAGCATCACCCAGATCCGGCGATGACATGAACTGGCCATCGGATGAGAGATAATAAAGACCAGGGTGTATGTCTCGCATCGAGCCATACAGGAACGAAGCGGACTGGCCATCGGGGGCAGATGATTCCGGTGGTGTTGTTGGCGTGCTCACACTAGTGGGTGTGAGGGGGGGGCGAGTCGGGATTGGTGGCGGTGTGGGCGAAGGAGGAACTCCTGCTCCACCTCCTCCTGATGGCTGTGGGCTGCATGCAGCGGCCAGCACTAAGGCGACAATCACAATGAACAGTCGTTTTTTCATATGGGGTTTGCCCTCCCGTGATGGCGTAGAGAAAGTTGGTTCTTAGGTCCTTAGTTATGATGTTCAGCCCAAGGTACTTTCTTTTGCTGACAGGAATATGTCAAATACAGAGAACTAATCACTAAAAACTAAGAGCTAATCACTATTTTTCGAAGTATAGGCCGGGCGGGCTCAGAACGCAATCCGGCGATCAGTTTTCCTGCATGATAATGGTTTTGGGGAAGAGATGAGCTTGAGTTAGCTTCTCGATCCGCTTAAGAATCTCCAGCAGCGTGTCTTTCCAATCGATCTGCTCGTCAGTGGCACGTGGCAGCCATATCGCCGTGCGACTGACTCGTACATTGTGGCCCAGCGATTGCTGGAGGGCAAGCCGGTCGACGTGCGCCAGCCCAGCCTTGCGAAGGCTGATCTGACCGGATTCGTTGGTGACGGCCTCGACGCCCGCTGCCAGGGCCAGTCGTTTGACATGCAGCTGGTACAGCAGGTTGTCGACCGGGCCGGGCCGCTCTCCGAACCGGTCGGCCAGCTCGGCGGCCAGCGCAGCGATGGCCTCTTCGCTGGTTAGGTCGGCCATTCGCCTGTACAGCTGAATACGCAGCGAGATGTCCGGCACATAGTCGGTAGGAATGTAGGTCGGGATGGGTAGGTCGATGGTCACGATCTCGCGCGGGGCGGCGGCTTCTTCCCGTTCTGGGTGAACGGTTATTTTGCCTTCTCGTTCTGCTCGCAGCCGTGAGATGGCCTGTGACAGCATACCGGTATAAAGGTGGAAGCCGACGGCGGCGATCTGGCCGTGCTGCCGCACACCGAGGATGTCGCCTGCTCCACGGATCTCCAGGTCACGCATAGCAATATTCATGCCGGCGCCAAGCTCAGTCTGCTCGGCGATAGTTTCCAGCCGCGCTCGGGCCTCCGGTGTGAGCGTGTTAAGCGGCGGGTGGAAGAAGTAAGCATAGGCGCGGTTGGCGCTGCGGCCGACACGCCCGCGCAGTTGGTAAAGCTGCGCCAGCCCGAACAGCTCGGCCCGGTCGACGATTAAAGTGTTGGCATTGGGGATGTCCAGACCCGCCTCGATGATGCTGGTCGAGGTCAGCACATCCAGTTCGCCGGCGGCAAACTGGCTCATGACGGCCTCCAGCTCAGCCTCAGCCATCTGGCCATGCCCGACGCCGATGGTTGCCTCTGGGACTATCTCGGCCAGGCGCTCGGCCTGGTAGTAGATGGTCTGAACCCGGTTGTGTACGAAGAAGATCTGCCCGCCGCGATCCATCTCGCGCAGGATGGCCTGGCGGATCAAGTCATCGTCGCGCCTGCCGACGTGGGTCATGACCGGCAGACGTTCTTCCGGGGCGGTCTGGATCATGCTGATGTCGCGCACACCGGTCAGACTCATGTAGAGTGTGCGCGGGATGGGCGTTGCGGTCAGTGTCAGCACATCGACCTCGGTGCGCATCTGCTTGAAGCGCTCCTTGTGGGTGACGCCAAAACGTTGTTCTTCGTCGATGATCAGCAGGCCCAGATCGTTGAATGATACATCCCGGCCCAGCAAACGGTGCGTGCCGATGACGATATCGATG
>JAFGMS010000247.1 GCA_016927375.1 Anaerolineae bacterium | reverse complement strand
TCCTACAGGGTCAAGTTGACGAATTTATACGTAAATCTAGGAGGATGGAAGGAAGATGGAAGGAGGATGCTTGGACGACGCTTAGACCAGACCCCGCCCCGCGCCGCTTGGCGACATGCCACGGCACAGGCACCGCGGGTGTGGAACCACTGAAACGCTGAAAAAAGAATGAGGGTACTGATCACC
The DNA here is from genome assembly GCA_016927375.1 of Anaerolineae bacterium. Taxonomy (GTDB): domain Bacteria; phylum Chloroflexota; class Anaerolineae; order Aggregatilineales; family UBA3940; genus JAFGMS01. The sequence continues at coordinate 17,727 of JAFGMS010000247.1, read as the reverse complement.
AAACCGGCTCCCTCCCTTCAGCCTTTTTCAGTTTTCATTACCTTCAGTGTCTCAGTGGTTCCACTCTCCGTTCCAGACCCCGCCCCGCGCCGGCCGGGTTGGGTAGGGTCGATGAGGGGCGGGCTTACACGTGATGCAGAGCATGGGAACAAGACACGGATCTGGTCGGTGGAATCGCGGCAGTGGTTCATTAGACCGCGGTACGAGCTCGAAACCGACATGACTTACTTGATTGTTTGTCTCAACCCGTGTTATGTATCATCGGGGAGTGTGGCTTCAATCTCCTCACTGCTCGGAAAATCACTGTCGCATTCGTTACCATCGATCATCGCGCGAACCGCATCGTACATTCTCATTGCAAGTCTGGCTGTGGGACCATCTCCCTTTTCTACAGCCAAGTCTTCAATTGTGCCAAAGACATAGTCCAGGCTTCGTAGCACGTGCCCGTCTTTGTCCTCTCTTGCGCTGAGCAAATGACTTCGTAGTTCACAGAAGACAGCTCTTAGTTGTCGGCTCTTAGCTTTTAGCTTTTCAAGCTTCAATCTGTGACTTGTAAACTCAGACTGGCTACTCGTCACGCCTCACGTTTTACATATTTACCTTTTACGCATCACTGATGGCCACAGCAGGAAGCGCCAGGTAGCTGAGTAGTTACGAAAAGCCATAACCCAACACCAGGTTGACCTTGTTGGGATCGACTGTATAATAAAGACATCCTGTCCGGATGTGCATACAAGTAGGAACTCCAAAATATAGGTGCTGCGCTCGCGCGATGCCGGTTTGCGTGATGGAGATCATGGGCCATTGAGCGAATATCCGTGACTATACTGAGAGCTACCACAATCTGATGACACGTATCGATAAGCAGAGCCCCATCCCGTATTACATTCAGCTGGCAAATATCCTGCGCCGACGTATTAATGCTTCGCCCATCAGTGGAGAGCAAATCTCACTTCCCTCTGAAAATGAGTTAGTCCAAATCCATCAAATCAGCCGGGCTACGGTTCGCCAGAGCTTGAAGGAGCTTGAGCGCGAAGGGTTGATCTACAAAGCAAAGGGCAAAGGCACATACATTGCCAAGCACCGTGTCCGCTACTCGCTGAACCAGCTGATCTCCACCACAGAAGATATGATCCGCCGGGGCTGGATACCAGGGCTCAAGGTGATTTCATTCAAAGAAATCGATGCCTATTCTCCCATCGCAGATGCATTGGAGATCGACGAGAATGAGAAGGTTTACGAGCTGTGCCGCCTGAGACTGGGAAACGAGGAGCCGGTTGGCTTACAATGGGCTTACTTACCTGCGAAGCTTTGCCCTGGTTTGATCGACCTTGACCTGACAGCATCGCTAAACCGGGTGATGGAGGACAAATACGGAGTCAGGTTCTGGTCAGCCCGCGAATTCCTGGGCGCGAGGCTGCCCACAAAATTCGAATCGAAGCACCTTGAAATTCCCGCCAATCTACCGATTATCTACATGGAGAGAGTAACCTTCTCTTCAGAAGACCTACCTGCCGAGTTTCTGCGCTCCACCTGGCGCAGCGACCGCTATGAATATGAATTCTCGCTTACCCGTCCGAGCAGCGGATAGGGGCATCTTCCCAATCAACTTTCTCAAAAGGAAAAGAAATGACGGTCATTAACGAGATCTATCAATGTGTCCTCGATGGTGATGCCGGCACTATAGGCGATAAAGTCCAGGCTGCGCTGGACGGTGAACACGACCTCAGCGACATCCTTAACCAGGGCATGATCGCAGCCATGGGCGAGGTCGGCAGGCTGTTTGAAGAGGGGGAATATTTCGTCCCTGAGATGCTGATCGCTGCCCGCGCCATGCAGACTGGGCTGGCCGTGCTCAAGCCACATCTGGCTGAAGCCAACGTCCAGTCGGCCGGGAAGATTATCATCGGCACCGTCAAGGGCGATCTTCACGACATCGGCAAGAATCTGGTTGCGATGATGTTGGAAGGTGCGGCGTTCGAGATGATCGATCTGGGTGTGGATGTCTCGCCGGATGAATTTGTCGCTGCCGTCCAGGAGCACGAGGGCGACATCGTTGCACTATCTGCCCTGCTGACTACTACTATGCCGCAGATGGCCACTACCATCGATGCACTCAAGACGGCCGGACTGCGTGACAAGGTCAAAGTCATCGTCGGAGGTGCGCCCATCACCGAGGAGTACGCGAAGGAAATTGGCGCTGATGGCTATGCGCCGGATGCCAGCCGCACCGTAAGGCTGGCAAAGTCTTTGATGGGCTAAATATTCCCTATGAACATTCGTCAGCGTTTCCGGGCTGCTATGCACTACCAACCCCGTGATCGTGCTCCCATCGCTGATTTTGGTTTTTGGGAGGAGACTATCCCAGTCTGGCACGAGCAAGGGCTGCCCCAAGACGTATTTTTCTCTGGTGCTGAAAACAACACGGTTGAATACTTCGGCATGGATTTTGGGATCGACAGGGTCTTCGTTGAGGTTGAAAGCGGCCTGTGCCCGGAGTTCGAAACCAAAGAGATCGAAGAGCATGGCAGCCGCATCATTGTTCAGCAGGCTGACGGGGTGATCGTGGAGTGTGACCGCTTCATGAGCTCCATTCCCAGGCCGGTTACCCATACCTTGAAGGATCGAGAAAGCTGGCAGAAACACTTTGTCCACCGACTGGACCCCGGCAACCCGGATCGCTTTCCCGTCGACTGGGCGGCGCGGCTAGCAGCATGGAAGGATTCTAACCGTGAGGATCTCCTGGTCCTGCCGGGGGGCTCACTGTACGGTTGGCTGCGCAACTGGATGGGGTTGGAGCAGCTCTCTTTTACCGTCTATGACGATCCCGTATTCTTCGGAGAGATGGTTACGACCCTGGCGGATTGCATTCTGGGCGTTCTGGAGCAGACACTGGCATCTGGTGTTCAATTCGACGCCTGCGGCATGTGGGAAGATATGGCCTACAATGCCGGGCCGCTGCTCAGCCCGCGGCATTTCAAACAGTATCTTGTGCCTCATTACAGACGCATCGCCGATTTGTGTCACCGGTATGGCATCGATGTGATTTGGGTTGACTGTGACGGCAAGATCGATGCCCTGCTTCCTCTGTGGCTGGAGACCGGGATTAACTGCATGTTCCCCGTCGAGATAGGCACCTGGGGAGCAGACCCGGTTAAGTATCGACGGAAATACGGCAAGGACTTGCTGATGATGGGCGGCTTCGACAAGCACATTCTGGCTCAGTCCAAGGAGGACATTGAGCGTGAGGTCTACCGCCTGGCCCCTCTGGTAGAAGAGGGAGGCTTTATCCCCTTCTGCGATCACCGCATCCCGCCGGATGTAAGCCTGGAGAACTACCTTTTCTATTTGGAAAAGGCACGGGAAGTCTGGGGCAAGGGCGTGAATCTGAGGCCGATGAAGATCTGATGGACTGTCGGCAGCTTCCGCGATGTTGATTCCTCAATATGGAACGCCGCTGTGCGGTCGCGCACATATGGCATCTTGGCAGCTCAATCAGGATAATAGAAGTTTATATTTTCGTGATTGATGAACACGTGCTCCATATACAGGGCAGGAGGAACCGGCTCATCTCGCAGCATCCTCAGAGCAAGATTGAGGAGTTTTTCGCCGTATCCTTCAGGGAAGAAAGTTGTTGAGCCGATAATGCGAGAGTTGGGTCGCCGGATTTCATTGCGTACGAATCGATCGGCCCCTTGACCCACAATCACAACGTGTTTTTCTCGATCGAGGCGCTGAGCGGCTTGCAGTGCACCGAGCGCAGCATCATCGTTAAACGAGAGAATACCAATGCGACTGTATTGCTCAAGCTGTTCCAATGTCCTGACCACTTCTGCCTCACTGATTGCACGGGTATTGCCGCTGTCCAGATAGATGATCCGATCTTCATCTAGCGGCCCAATAACCTCTTGGAGCCCGGCCAGTTGACCGTGGATGCGTGTTTCCGGGAGCGAGCCGGCGCGCGGCTCGGTAAGAACAAGCAGCCGCTCGATAATGCCATCCCATTGATCGATGATCCATTCGCCCAGAGCTACTCCGGCTATATGCCCCGCGCGGTAGTTGTCCACACCAAAAAATGTAGCGCCCACAATGGGAATATCCACAGCGATGACCGGGATGTTATGGTGTTTGAATTTCTCCATGAGGATACTGCCCGTTTTGTAGTCAATTTGGTATTCAATTGCCAGATCAATGCCATCTTCGACGAGCCGATCGGCAACACGAAGCGCATGTTGTGGATCAAGCCGGTTATCGTAAACAATGAGGTCGATGTTGTGCGCGTTTTGGGCAGCTCTCTCCAACCCTCGCCTGACATCGACTGCAAACTGTGATTCGGTCTCACTCAGATTGGCAAATCCGATGCGGTACATCGTTCTTGCGAGGGGATCGCGGTAGGATGTAACCGTATTTTCCCCACAGACAGTGACACTAACCCCCTTCTGCTGGATGGAGCGAATAATTGCCGGGTCGGCATCACCGTCAGTCACCAGATAGGCAATATCGGAAATAGCGGCAAAAGGCGCGAGGCTTATCTGGCCAAGCTTAGAAGAATCGACCAGTGCAATGACCTGGCGCGCGGTTGCCAGCATTTGCTGCTTCAGGCGTGCTTCCTCCAGGTTGCGCTCGGTCAGACCCGCTTCGGCCGAGAGCCCTACACAAGAGATAAAGGCTGTATGGAAGTGAAGGTTTTCCAGCATCTGCGCGCCCATCAGGCTGGTCACGGCCGTTCCTTTTGAATTGAGCACACCGCCGATGAGGACAACCGTGTTGGATGGATTTTCCGAGAGAGCGCGGGCGATATCAAGACCGCTCGTGACAACAGTGAGATTATGATACTTTTGCAGATAGGGTGTCATGCTCAAAACGGTGGTGCTGGCGTCTAAGAGAATCGAATCCCCATCTTCGACCATATCCGCCGCAAAGTGAGCGATGCGCTTCTTGACCTCGGCATTGGCAAACTGTGTGCTAATCCCGTTTGCGGTGGGAGAACCTATCTGTTTTAATGAGACTGCACCGCCATGTACCCGGTGAAGCTTATTTTCCTCTTCCAGTATAGAGAGGTCATTGCGAATGGTCGTTTCTGAGACGTTGAACAATTCAGCAAGGGTCGATACCCTAACACTCGCTTTGTCTTCCAGCATGCTGATGATTCGCTGTCGACGTTCAAATGTCGTCATACTGTCGTTATCCATGAATCCTTCCTGTCTCAATGAAATATCACCGTAACTGCTCAGCTCTTAGCTGTTGGCTCTTAGCTTTTAGCTTTTCAAGCTTCGATCTGTGACTTGTAAACTCAGACTGGATGCCCGTCACGTCTCACGTTTTACATATTTACCTTTTACGCATTACCTATAGCTACAGTAGGAAGCACCAGGTAGCTGAGTAAGTTACATATCACCATCCAAATGGGCTGTCTACACAATCGAAAATACCATTTGACTTTTTTTGTTTTCTGCTTATTTATTATGTGCTATATTGACAACAAACACAATCCCCTATAAGATTCCTTTACACAAGAGCTGAATTCGCAAGATAACGTTACCTTTCATCAGAAATCAAAACTGGAATTGTTTCAGATGAACCAACTGCAACCATTGGTTTCTCTTGATGGCATCTCAAAAGCATTTGGCGGTGTGCAAGCATTAAAGGGCGTGCATTTCGAGATATATCCAGGTGAAGTCCATGCTTTGCTCGGAGAAAATGGGGCAGGAAAATCTACCCTGATCAAAATCATCACAGGTGTTCACCAACCCGATCAGGGTGAGATACTGCTTGACGGTAAGCCTGTCCGTCTTGCCGACCCACGCCAGGCAAGATCCAGTGCCATTGCTGCCATCTATCAGGAGCCTAACTTGTTTCCTGACCTGGACATCGCCGAGAATATCTTTGTCGGGCGCCAACCAAAGCAGGGTAAGCGTGTTGACTGGCAAGAAATGTACAGAGAGGCCTCCAAACTGGTGCATTCACTTGGCCTGAACCTCGATGTGAAAACCAAAGCCCGTTCGCTTAGCGTTGCACAGCAGCAGATGGTTGAGATTGCGCGAGCACTCTCCTTGAACGCGCGTGTGCTCATTATGGATGAGCCAACCTCTTCCCTGACGCTTTCTGAAGTTGCTGAGCTATTTACTATTGTACGGCATCTTCGAGAAACAGGCACCGCGATTGTATTCATTTCGCATCGCCTCGACGAGATCTTTCAGATCGCAGATCGGGTCACCACTCTACGCGATGGGATCTACGTAGATACACGTATGGTTGCCGACGTAACGAGAGAAGATCTTGTACAGATGATGGTGGGCCGGACATTGAGCTCTCTCTTCCCAAAGCACGATGTTCACGCAGGCGATACGGTTCTTGAAGTGGAGCATCTTGCAGGCGAGGGAATCTTCAACGATATCTCCTTCGAGTTGAAAGCAGGCGAGATTTTAGGAATCTATGGCTTGATTGGCGCAGGGCGAACAGAGATCGCCAGGGCCCTTTTTGGCATAGAGCCGGCCACGGGTGGTCGCATCAAAATCAATGGGAGAGAAGTGAGCATCAAGTCACCACAGGATGCCATGGATCTCGGTGTTGGCTTTGTGCCGGAAGATCGACAGATGCATGGCCTGATCTTACAGATGCCCATCGCTCAGAACATCACCCTCCCTATCTTGCAGCATTTTGTCTCCGGCTTTTGGCTCGATCGGAACAAGGAGAGTAGCACAGCACACGATCTTGTGCGGCGACTGCGTGTCAAGACGGCCGGGGTGTGGCAACTAGCACGGGAGCTTTCCGGCGGCAATCAGCAGAAGGTCGTGCTGTCAAAATGGCTGGGGACTAATCCGCGAATCCTCATTCTGGATGAACCCACGCGAGGTATCGATGTCGGCTCCAAGTCAGAAGTCCACCAGTTGCTCAGCCAGCTTGCCTCGGAGGGGATAGCAATCATCATGATTTCCTCCGAGCTTCCAGAGATTCTTGGCATGAGCGATCGCATCCTCGTGATTCGTGAAGGTGGCCTCGGCGGCGAATTTGCTCAGGCAGAGGCCACACAGGAAAAACTGATGCATGCTGTCACAACCATCCGACCTGCTTGATTAGTCTGGCACGGCTCAACATCTGAAGGGTACTTTATGGTGATCGGTAAAGAACGTACAGCCACTTCTCTGGGTTTGATGTCGATTCTGGTGCGATTCCGTGAGGTCGGTATCCTATTCTTTACGGTGCTGCTGATCATTGTGGTCAGCATCCTGAGCCCGGTTTTTCTTACCGCCCACAACTTTCGCGACATCTTGTTGAATATATCCATCCTGGTGATTGTGGGCCTTGCACAGATGATGGTCATTATTACGCGTGGAATTGACCTTTCAGTCGGTTCAATGATCGGGTTGGTAGCGATGATGGTGGCGTTTACCGTGGTTGCCTTCCCTGGGATGAACCCGCTGTTTGCACTGCTCCTGGGGATAGCGCTCGGCGCAGCATTGGGCAGCCTCAATGGTGCGATTATCGCGTGGGGTAAAGTGCCGCCGATCATCGCCACTTTGGGTACTCTAAGCATCTATCGTGGGCTGGTTTTCCTTTACAGTCGTGGCGATTGGATCAATTCTTTCGAGATGCCGATGGGCTTCCGTCAGCTCTCTAAGGGTACACCGCTCGTCATTCCCAACTTGATTCTCTTTGCCGCAGCCGTTGCAATTCTGGTCTTCCTCTTCTTACGGTATACGCAGACAGGCCGGGATATTTATGCCGTGGGCAGCAACCCCCAAGCGGCGACCGTTGCGGGCATCCGTGTCGACCAGGTGATTTTCATAGTTTATGTCATCTCGGGAATCTTGTGTGGGATGGCGGGGGTATTGTGGGCTTCACGCTTCGAATCCGCGCAGACCAACACAGCGCTTGGGTTTGAGCTTCAGACGGTGGCAGGTCCTGTGGTGGGCGGTGTGAATATCTTTGGCGGCAGCGGTACGGTGATCGGGGTTGTGTTGGGCTCCTTTTTGCTCGGCACGATCAACAATGCGCTGACCATTGTGAAAATCTCACCCTTTTGGCAGCTTGCAGTCCAGGGACTGCTCATTTTGCTCGCGGTTATTGTTGACTCGGCCATTCTGCGGCGCTTGCAAACGGCCACCAAACAGGGGAACAGGTAATCAGTTATGGCAGCCACTCATTCAGAAACGCGCTCTGCGCGCCATTCACGAAGAGTCTCGCTCAGGAATATCCTGGTGCGCTGGGAGCTTTTGCTCGTCGTGTTGATCACGGTAGTCACTCTGATCAATATCCAGCAATCACCGTTCTTCCTGAAGCCGGTTAATCTCTCCCGTGCTGCACGTGATTTCATGGAGCTCGGCATCATGATGCTGCCAATGACCTACATTATCATTGCGCTGGCAACGGTCGATCTCTCCGTGGCCTCCATTATGGGAATGTGTGCCTCCTTCATGGGGCTGCTGTTTATGAACGGTGTCGATATCTGGATAGCAGTTGCTGCCGCGCTGGCATTGGGTGTGGCAGCGGGGGCCATGAATGGCTTCCTCGTTGCACACGTCAAGCTGCCCGCGCTGGTGGTCACACTGGCCACATACGCATTCTATCGAGGGATGGCCTATGCCATGCTGGGTGACGAAGCGGCACGCGGCTACCCGGAGTCATTTACTTATCTTGGGCAGGGCTTCATTGGGGATGGACGCATCATCCCGTTCTCTCTGATTCTTTTTCTCGCACTGGCTCTCATTTTCGGTGTTGTGCTGCATACGACTACATTCGGTCGCTACCTGTATGCCATCGGCAACAACGAGCAGGCGGCCCGCTACTCCGGCGTGCCGGTCGACCGGGTCAAGATGATTCTGTTCGTGCTTTCCGGGTTTATGTCAGCTCTGGCAGGCCTTGTTCTTGCGGCGCGGTTTGGCAGCACCCGGCCCGATATCGGGTTGGGGCTGGAACTGACCGTGATCACGGCAACGGTCCTCGGCGGGATCAGCATTTCCGGCGGCACCGGTACCATGATCGGTGCAATCCTTTCGCTCCTGCTTATCGGCCTGGTCCGCTTCGGTATGGGACTGATGAACCTGCAGGGGCAGGTGCAGGATATCGTGATTGGCCTGCTGCTGATTATCTCGGTGCTGCTACCCTCTATTGGAAGGATGTTGTCGAGACGAGGAGCGCTGTCCAATCTGAACGTTTCTCAGGTGCTCCAAGTGACGCTTTTTGTTATCGCGATGGCTTTATTTGTTGCGTTCTTTCTATGGTCGCGATCCTTGCTGTAATCTGCCCTGCCGGTAGCCGGATGCATTCATTTCTCATTGATTTGTGCAGCGTTGCTGATGAGGAGATGAAGAGAGGAGGAAAGAGAAGGCTATTTAAGGATCAACCATATTGTTGAATACCGATCTTGCATGAGAATACATCAAATGGAAAGGACAACTGACATGCTTAAGGATACAAAGTTCCACCTGATTGCCCTTTTGGCAGTCTTGGTTCTGCTACTGGCCGGATGCCAGGCTGCCGCGACACCTACTGAGGAAGCGGCTACGGAACCTCCTGCAGCGGAGACCGAGGATGTGACCGAAGCGCCCATGACTGAAGAGCCTGTGGCAACGGAAGAAGCTGCGGGGGATATCGTTATAGCGCTGGTGCCAAAGAATCTGGGCAATCCCTATTTTGATACTGCCAACAACGGCGCCCAGGAAGCTGCAGCGGAGCTGGGTATTGAGGTGCAGTATCAGGGCTCATCGACTGCTGATGCCACCGAGCAGATCCAGCTTCTCAACTCGTTGATCGCTCAGGAAGTCGACGGTCTTGCCATATCTGCCAATGATGCCGATGCACTCGTGCCGACCGGGCAGGATGCGATGGCTCAGGGCATCCCTGTGGTGACCTGGGACTCCGCTATTGCACCTGAAGGCCGTGATGTCCACATCAATCAGGCGACCGCCGAAGGCATCGCTCGCGTTCAGATCGAGATGGCGCATCGTCTTGCCGATGGCGAAGGCCAGATTGCAATCCTGAGTGCGACATCGACCGCCCCCAATCAGAACGAGTGGATCGGGTTTATGGAAGAAATCCTGCAAGAGCCCGACTATCAGGGGCTTGAGCTGGTCGATACGGTGTATGGTGATGACGAGGACGAGAAAAGCTACAATGAGGCACTCGGCTTGATGACCACCTATCCCGACCTGGAGGTGATCATCGCCCCAACCACCGTCGGTATTGCAGCCTCCGCGCGCGCTGTCCAGGATCAGGGTCGTATAGGTGAAGTCCTTGTGACAGGATTGGGCACGCCCAATCAGATGCGCGAATATGTAAAGAGTGGCGCTGCGCCGGAATTCGCACTGTGGAACCCTGGCGATTTGGGCTATCTCGCTGTGTACACAATCTACCATATGGTGCAGGGTGATATAACCGGCGCGCCTGGCGATGAGTTCGATGCCGGCAAGCTGGGCAATTACACCATCCTGGATGATGGCACGATCCTGCTGGGAGCACCGACTGTTTTCGATGCTGACAACATCGATGATTTTGACTTCTAGCGACTAGGCAGATAGGGGGCCCTGTGATATCCCACAGGGCCTCTTTCTGTATCTGACAAATGGGAATGGGAGAAGACCGCATGACCGACCAAGAACAATTCCAGCTTCTGGCCGACTCGCTTTCGCAGCAGGGCATCGATGTGTCTGGTGTGAAGGAAGCCCTCAAGTCCCAGAAGATCGAAACCCCTTCATGGGGATATGCCAATTCAGGGACCCGCTTCAAGAATTTCGCCTGGCCTGGGGCAGCGCGTACCACCCGTGAAAAGATCGATGATGCTGCCATGGTGCACGAGATGACCGGCATTGCCCCATCGGTGGCCGTTCACATTCCCTGGGACAAGCCTGAAGATGGTGATTACGTGGCTTTCCGGCAGTATGCCGAGGACCAGGGCATCCGCGTCGGGGCGGTCAACCCTAACGTCTTCCAGGATGATGAGTACCGCCTGGGCTCGCTGGGTAACCCCAGCCCCGGCTATCGCGAGCTGGCTCTCGATCACCTGTTGGAATGCTGCGACATCATGACCAAGGTCGAGAGCGATATCCTCAGTCTGTGGTTCGCTGACGGCACCAACTATGCCGGCCAGGACAGCCTACGGGCGCGCAAACATCGCTTCGAGGATGGTCTGGCACGGGTCTACGAGCAGCTGCCCGAAGGCAGCCGCATGCTCATTGAGTACAAGTTCTTCGAGCCGGCCTTCTATTCCACCGATATCCCCGACTGGGGCACGGCCTACGCCTGGTCGCTCAAGCTCGGGGCGCATGCCCAGGTATTGGTCGATCTGGGCCACCACGCCTCGGGTGTCAACATCGAGCAGATCGTGGCCTTCTTGCTCGATGAGGGCAAGCTGGGCGGCTTCCACTTCAATAACCGCAAATATGCCGATGACGATCTGATCGTCGGCAGCGTCAATCCCTATGAGCTGTTCTTGATTTTCAACGAGCTTACCGGTGCCGCTCTCAGCGATGATGAGCCGGCCAGATCGACGAGCCTGAACGTGGCATACATGATCGATCAGTCGCATAACATCGAGGGTAAGCTGGCCCCAATGATCCTCTCGGTGCTGAACTGCCAGGAAGCCTATGCCAAATCGCTGCTGGTGTCGCGGGATGAACTGGCCGATGCCCAGCTGTCTGGTGATGTGCTCGGCGCGCATCACATCCTGACCGAAGCCTACCGCATCGATGTGCGCCCGCTGCTGGCCGTAGTCCGCGAGGAAATGGGCATACCCGCCGATCCAATCGCTGCCTACAGAGCCAGTGGTTACGAACAGAAAATCGTCTCCGAGCGCGGCACCGCCGATTCCGACGGTGGTTATCAGAGCTAAGAGCGAATATCTATGTCTATTCAAGAACCTTATCCTGATCTAGATGAGCTTCTCGCCGATATAGGCAAGGCGGGGCAGCGCATCTCGCAGATCGATGCCAGTGAGGGATCGGCGGGAAACATATCAGTATACGTAGGGTGGCACATCGAGCCGCGCCGTCACTTTCCCAAAGTGGAAGAGCTTCCTTTGCCGGTAGCCGCGCCGGAGATGGCCGGCGCCTCGATTGTCGTGTCGGGATCCGGCTGCCGTCTGCGTGATATCCTTGACGATCCGAGGTCCAACCTGGGAATAGTGATTGTCAATCCTGACGGGCAAACTGCGAAGCTCTATACGCGGTACCGGCGCGCTTTCGAGCGGGTTACGTCGGAGTTTAACTCGCATTTTGCCGTCCACCGTGACCAGGTTCATGAGACCGGCACCAACTTCCACGCCGTGGTGCATGCCCAGCCGCTGCACATTACTTACTTGAGCCATATTGCGCGCTACCGCGACCAGGATTACCTGAACCGGCATTTGCTGCGCTGGCAGCCCGAGCTGATCGTCAATCTGCCGCGCGGTTTAGGCGTGGTTCCGTTCCTGGTACCCGGTTCCGACGATCTGATGGCGGCGACGCTCGCAAAGCTGCGCCACCACCGGCTGGTGGTATGGAGCAAGCATGGGGTGATCGCCCGCTCGGAGGAAGCTACGCTGCGAGCCTCCGACCGGATCGAATATGTGGAGACCGCTGCCCGCTATGAGCACATCAACCTCTGCGCCGGCGAGATCGCCGATGGCCTCGCCCCGGAGGAGATACGGTCAATTGTTGAGGCCTTCGACGTGGAGCAGAACCTGTTCTAACAGCAGAAAACTACCAGTGCTCAGAAGTTCACTATAGCGGATGGGAATGCTGATAGCCCTGAGGCGGCCCTGGTTGTTCCGAGCCTTTGGCTCATTGCTCGTTGCTCATTGCTTTTTCAGAGGAGTGGTCTATGAGCAAAAGCTCACCAATGGGGATGAAAATGGCAGCAGCTTGTAAGTGATTTCCCGCTTTCGCGGGAATGACAGAATTGGCGAAGACCAGTCATACTGAGGCTTGTGATAGCAGTAGGCACATACAAAGCGCAAAGCTTTTAACTCGTTGCTCGGCACTCGTGACTCATTACTATTTTCAAAGGAGGTATGCTATGGAACGCGTCGGATTTGTCCTTAAAGTGAAAGCTGATCGGTTGGAGGAGTACAAGAAGCGTCATGGAGAGGTTTGGCCCGAGATGCTCCAGGCCCTTAGCGAGACCGGCTGGCACAACTATTCGCTCTTCCTGCGCGAGGATGGCCTGCTGTTTGGCTACCTGGAGACGCCCGACTTCGAGAAGGCGCTGGCGGGGATGGACAAAAAGGATGTCAATGCCCGCTGGCAGGCCCAGATGGCACCCTTCTTTGAGGCATTGGAGGGCCGCCGTCCAGACGAAGGCATGCTTCGTCTGGAAGAAGTCTTTCATCTGGACTAAAAGCTCATGGCTACCACCTTTAATCTCGCTGCTATCGATCTGGGGGCGTCCGGCGGCCGCGTCATGCTGGCCCGCTTTGACGATGATCGCCTGATGTTGGAGGAAGCGCATCGCTTTCCCAATGGCCCGGTGCGTCTGTTTGACGGGCTGCATTGGGATGTCTTGCGCTTGTTTGGTGAGATCAAGACCGGTCTGTGCAAGGCCGGGCAGACGGCGCCGCTGGCCGGGTTGGGCATCGATACCTGGGGGGTCGACTTCGGTTTGCTGGATCGCGATGACCAGCTCATCGGTAACCCTTTCCACTACCGCGACTCCCGCACCGACGGTGTGATGGAGCAGGTATTCGCGCTCGTCCCCCGTGATGAAGTCTTCGAGCACACCGGCATCCAGCTGATGCAGATTAACAGCCTCTTCCAGTTGTTCGCCATGCGTCAATCGGCGGCTCTTGAGGCTGCTCGTACCTTCTTGATGATGCCCGACCTGCTCAACTTCTGGCTGACGGGGCGCAAGACTAACGAGTACAGCGACGCGACCACCACCCAGTTTTATAATCCTCGCGCTCAAGGCTATGATCTCGGTCTGCTCGCCAAACTGGGCCTTTCCACCAATATCTACCCCGAGATCGTCCAGCCGGGCACCCAGCTCGGGCCGCTGCTGCCTGCCTTTTCCGAAGAGACCGGTTTGACAAAAACCCCCGTCATTGCGCCGGCCTGCCACGATACCGGCTGCGCCGTCGCTGCCGTCCCTACCGACAACCCGCGGGCGGCCTATATTTCGTCGGGAACCTGGTCGCTGGTTGGGGTGGAGGCCGTTGAACCGGTCATCACCTCGCAGAGCCTTGCCTACAATTTCACCAACGAGGGCGGGGTAAAAGGCACTATTCGTCTGCTGAAGAATGTGGCCGGATTATGGCTGGTACAGGAGTGCCGCCGGATCTGGGCATCTCAGGGTGCAGACTATGACTGGGAGAAGATGACCGCTCTCGCCGGGAGTGCTCAGCCTTTCGGCTCACTGGTTGATCCCGACCACCCTGATTTTCTCAACCCTGCCGATATGCCGGCCGCCGTTCAGGCCTTCTGCTCGCGAACCGGGCAGCCGGTCCCTGAGAGCCACGCCAAGATCTTGCGCTGTATCTTCGAGAGCCTGGCGATCAAGTATCGATGGGTTATTGAGTGCCTGGAAGAGATGCTTGGCTACCGGTTGGAGGTTATTCACATCATCGGCGGCGGCTCGCAGAACGGGCTTCTCTGCCAGCTCACCGCCGATGTAACCAAGCGCCCGGCGGTTGCCGGGCCGGTCGAGGCGACTGCTATCGGCAATGCCCTGGTGCAGGCTATCTCGTTGGGGCACATCGGCTCCCTGGCGGACGGGCGGCAGCTGGTGGCGCGCTCATTCCCCTTGAAGACTTACGAGCCGCATCCTGACGATGGTTGGGAAGACGCTTTTGCCCGCTTCCGGAAGATTGCAGAATGCTGATAGACTGCGTGCGGTAAAGGCCAAACCCTCCCGGAGAATGAGAGGTTGTCACTTCCCGGAACCTTTGGGAGGGCGAATGCCACCCTATACCGGCGCCAGCGGCAGCTGTATCCGTGCAGTGCTGCCGGCGCCTATCTGGCTTTCGATGGCAATTGTACCCCCTTGACCCTCGATCAGGGCTTTGGCAATCGAAAGCCCCAGCCCGTAGCCGGATATAGCTGTGTCGTCATCACCGCGGTAGAAACGATCGAAGACATGCTCCAGCATATCAGGGGCAATCCCTGGACCGCTGTCTTTGACGCAAATGACACCATGCTCTCCATCGCCTTCGACAGTGACGGTGATCGTCCCTTCAGCGTATTTCAGAGCGTTGTCCAGTAAAGTCAGCAGCACCTGCTTGATCGCATCCCGGTCTCCGACGACGGTGATGTTTTGCGCTGCCTCGACGATCTCCCGCTGCTTGTCCATCTGCCTCGCCTGGCGGCAGGCCTCCTCGATCACGGAGCTTACCGCAACCGGCTCCTGCCTCATGCTCTGACCGGCATCGGCGCGGGCCAGGACCAGCAGCGTGTTGACAAGCCTGATTAGCCGGTCGCTTTCCTCGACGAGATCGGTGAGAATGTCTGTTTGTTCTTCCTCAGGCAGGGGAGGCTCGCGGCGCAGCAGCGCCAGGTTGCCGCGTATCGTGGTCAGCGGCGTGCGCAGCTCGTGAGAGACGTCGGCGACGAAATTACGCTGCATGCTCAACGCGCGGCTTACATGCTGGTAAGCATCCTGCAAGCGGGAGAGCATCGAGTTGAAGGTGGTAGCCAGCCGGCCGACTTCGTCATTGGGCCCGGTGTAATCTACCCGCCGAGAAAAATCGCTCTCGTTACCGATAACCTGGGCCGTGTGAGTAATGCGATGGATGGGATGGAGAGCAGCTCCTGAAAGCACCCAGCCGATACCAAAGGCAACTAATGTAGTCAGCAGACCGCCGATGATCAGGGAGGAGCTCAGGGCAGCTAACGAACGGTCACGCTCGGTGAGCGGACGTGCTGCCTGCACAATGAGCACAACCTGGCCATCTACCATCAATGGGATGCTATAAACCAGCAGGCGCCCATCTTCTGAGGAGGCGATCTCCCACCATGTCTGGCCGCTTTGCAGGGTCTGTAAGCCCTCATCGTTAAGCGGTAGGGCCTCTTCATCGCCGCCGAACGGGCTGGCGACCAACGTAGCGTCCGCGTTGAGCACACGCACGATCTCGCGCTCGCGCAGGTCTCTGAAAGTCTGCTCACCGGAGAGCGTCTCGAATGGCATGGGTGCAAGTGGCTCGGGTTGCGGGGGTCTTGGATTGGGATCTAAGTAAGTCCGGATGATGGCCCGCACAAGGTTGTCGCCGCTTGCACTCAGGTCGCGTTTAAGCTCGTTCAGTGTGCTCTGAGCCTGGGTGGTGTACAGAATAGAGCCAAAGACAATCAGGGTGAGTGCCAGAATGACACTGTAGAGCAAAGTGAGGCGTAAGCGGATCGACATTATTGCTCTCGCAGCACATACCCGATCCCGCGCACCGTGTGGATCAGACGCGGGTGTCCGCCGGCCTCCAGCTTCTTGCGCAGGTAGCCTACGTATACTTCCAATACATTATCCTCGCCGCCAAAATCATATCCCCATACGCTGTCCAGGATCTGGGCACGCTCTAACACCTGGCGAGGGTGCCGCATGAAAAGATGCAGCAGATCGAACTCGGTGGGGGTGAGTGTCAAGTCGATTTCTTCCAGCCGCGCTTCGTGGGCGGTGGGATCGAGGAAGAGGCCGGCAAATGACACCGGTTGTTTGGACGGCTGGGCCTCAATCCGCCGCTGCAGGGCATGGATGCGTGCCACCAGCTCTGCCGGAGCGAAGGGTTTCACGAGGTAATCGTCAGCTCCGCCCTCCAACCCTTCGACCCGGTTTTCCAGTGCATCGCGGGCGGTCAACATTAAGATAAAAGCCTGGTTGTTTTCCGCACGCAGCTGTTGCATCACCTCCAGGCCATCCATCTTCGGCATCATCCAATCCAAAATGATGATCTCCGGTTGGTGAGCGTCTACTTGCACGAGGGCTTCCTGCCCATTCTCAGCAGTAACGACTTGCAGACCTTCGTAGGTAAGCGTACGCTGCAGCATCTTGAGCAGCTTCTGATCGTCATCCACAATTAGCACAGTTGGCATGTTATGATCCTGGCCTATGGCTGATAGCTGATAGCTGATAGCCTATGGCTAATGGCTTATAGCTTATAGTTGTGAATTAATCACTAATTATTAGCGTACAATACCTTTGCCAATTTGGCGTTTGTCGAGTCGCAGTCAGTTGTGCAACTCACGTGTGAGACGTCATGTCATTCCCGCGAAAGCGGGAATCCACTTGCATCCTTATGGATTCCTGCTTTCGGGAACGACATGACTGGCGAAGATATTGAAGGTTCTTAGCTTTTTAAGCTTCGAGTTGTGACTTGCAAACTCAAACAGGGAACTCATCACGGCTCACGTTTTACATATTTACTCATCACTATGTTTATCATACAATCACTTGCTGAGAAAATCCTGTCAAAAAACAAGAGAGGAGTATCTCTCAGGGATTTCTCAGCTTCCTCTTGGGGTTTTCACAGCTTTGCCTTGTAGACTGTTGATGAATCAGGACTTGCGCAGTTTCCGTGCGGAAAGATCGTGTCCCTCATCTAAAACACGCTCCATGTGCGTAAGTCCTGATTACTTCATCTGGGGAAACGCCATTTTGATCTGCGGGCGATCCAGCCCGAATAGAAGGCATGCCAGTCAAGCTGGGATGCTTTCCGGTCTGACCCGCGAGCATTCCGGTCTGACCCGCAGGCATTTCGGTTTGACCCGCGAGCGTTCCGGCTTGCCCCGCGGGCATTCCGGTTTGACCCGCGAGCGCTCCGGTCTGACCCGCAGG
>JAFGMS010000246.1 GCA_016927375.1 Anaerolineae bacterium | reverse complement strand
CCCATGGCTTTTCTATTCGTCAATTTCACAATGACTAACTACTAGTGCTCGATAAATCAAACCCGTTCCATGTGACATCAACCCGTGTCCGTTTCGCAGAAACAGATGCAATGGGTATTGTTCACCACGCCAGCTATTTGCTTTATTTTGAGATAGGCCGGGTGGAGCTAATACGCCAGACTGGCGCGTCTTACACTGATCCTGAAGCCAGTGGCTATTCGCTGGCAGTTGGGGATATACGGATACGCTACATCGCGTCAGCTCATTTTGATCAACAGCTCACAGTCAGAACGCAGGCTGCAAATACTCGCAGCCGGAGCGTCACCTTCGTGTATGAGATCGTCGATGCAACCACCGGGCAGATTCTCGTTACCGGGAATAGCAAACTGATCTATGTAGATCACAACGGGACTGTTAGCCATATTCCGGAACGCTGGATCGAAGCCATACGGCCGTTTGACACATCTGAATAGCTTGTGGCTAGCCCAAATAGGAGTAGAATACAGGACATGGCAGAAAATCCAATTCTCAATGAACGTTATCGTCTGATAGAGCAGATTGGCTCAGGCGGCATGTCCGTCATCTACAAAGCCCAAGACCTTGAGCTGGGCAGAATGGTGGCGGTCAAGGTGCTGCGGCCCAGCCTGGTTGGAGACCCCGAGTTCCTGATCCGCTTCAAGCGCGAAGCCCAGGCGGCAGCTAACTTATCTCATCCTAACATCGTCACTGTGCACGATGTTGGGCAAGACGGCCCCAAAACCCACTATATTGTCATGGAATATGTGACCGGCCAGGATCTGAAGAGGCTGATCCGATCAAGAGGCGCGTTCGAGGTTGATGCCGCGCTGGCCATTGTCATCGAGGTATGCAAAGGGGTTGGCTACGCTCACCGAGCAGGTCTTGTCCACTGTGATGTCAAACCGCAAAACATCCTGGTCACGCCCGATAACAGCATCAAGGTGACCGACTTCGGCATCGCCCGGGCGCTTTCAGGCCAGCCGTCCGAAGTGGAAGATATGGTCTGGGGTAGCCCTCACTACTTCTCACCGGAACAAGCGGCCGGGGAACCGCCGACGCCAGCCTCAGATGTATATTCGATCGGCATTGTCCTCTTCGAACTACTCACCGACCATCTACCTTTCACTGGGCAGGACTACCACGATCTGGCTTTAGCTCACCTTAAGGCGCAGCCACCGTCCATTCTTGACTTAAACCCTGTACTACCCACGGAACTGGATCGGGTGATTCGCAAGGTGCTTTCTAAAGAACCTTCTGCTCGTTACCGAACAGCCGATCAATTAGGACGCATCCTGGAGAAGTACCGGCAGCAGGGCCAGCAGCCGACTACCGCATTCATCGTTAAGCCTTCGGTTGTCTCTCCTGCGCCACCAGAGCCCCCTCAAGAAGAGATGCCTTCTCCTCAGTATCAGGAACACTCATTTCCCCCGCCGGAAATAGGCCGCCAGTATGCCTACGAAACCGAGCAGGCATCGACCTATGAGAACCCCTACGACGACTACAGCCAGGATCTTGTGCCTGGTATAGACATCTATGGTCTTGTGTTGGGTGTGTTGGCTGTTGTTGCCGTCTTGGGGTTGATCCCTTTATGGCTAACTGTGTACCTGACACTTACCCGCTGAGCACTACCAGCCTGATTGTTCCGCGCCTTTGAAGGGGGTCCCAGTATCGGGTATAATCAAAGTGAGAAAACAACGTGACGATTATGATTTATCGGCGCTTGTGCGCCGATTGTTTTAGTGGGAGTGTTAAAGGTGAATCCACCTCGAGCCAGACAAGCGATTGTTAATATTTTAATTGTGGTGGCCTTGTTAGTAATCTTTTACGCGGTGTTCATCAGGCCCAGGGAAAATGCCGAACCCTGGGTGATCAGCCAGGTTGCCGCGGCGGCTCGTGAAGGCAACATCAAGGGCATCGATGTCCTTGATGCAGAGCAGGTGTTCATCACATTGAACGATGGCGCGACTGCTAAAGCCAGGATCGATCCGAACAGCTCGGTGATAGAGCAGCTTTCGGCATTGGGGGTGACATCCGAACAGCTTGGTGAGATTAAGCTGGAGTACCAAAACGCCCTGAATCTTCAGATGATCCTGACGGGGCTCTTGACTCTCTTGCCGTTCGTTATTGTCATCGTCGTGATCTATATGATGCTGCGACAGGCACAAGGATCGAACAATCAGGCCCTATCCTTTGGTAAAAGCCGCGCCCGCATGTTTACAGGCGATCATCCTACAGTGACTTTTGATGATGTGGCAGGCTGCGATGAGGCCAAAGAGGAACTGCATGAGGTTGTCGAGTTCTTGCGCGAGCCGGACAAGTTCATCCAGCTCGGCGCACGTATCCCTAAGGGCGTGTTGGTTGTTGGCCCTCCCGGTACCGGCAAGACGCTGCTGGCAAAAGCCGTCAGCGGTGAAGCTGGTGTACCTTTCTTCTCTATTTCAGGCTCTGAATTTGTAGAAATGTTTGTGGGTGTTGGCGCCAGCCGTGTGCGCGACCTGTTCGATCAGGCTAAGCGACACAGTCCTTGCATCGTTTTTGTTGATGAAATCGACGCCGTAGGACGCCATCGTGGCGCGGGTTTGGGCGGTTCGCATGATGAGCGCGAGCAGACACTCAACCAGATCCTGGTCGAGATGGACGGCTTCGATACTGACACCAATGTCATTATCGTAGCAGCTACCAACCGGCCGGATATTCTTGACCCGGCATTGCTGCGCCCGGGCCGCTTTGATCGGCGAGTCGTTCTCGACAGACCCGACGTCAAGGGGCGCGAGGAGATCCTCAAGGTCCACGTACGGGGTAAGCCTCTGGGGAACGATGTCGAGTTGGGCATCCTGGCTAAAGCTACACCAGGCTTCGTCGGCGCCGACATCGAAAACATGGTCAATGAGGCGGCCATTCTGGCAGCCCGGCGCAACAAGAAAACCATCAATATGCCGGAATGCCAGGAAGCCATTGAGCGTGTAGTTATGGGGCCGGAGCGCCGCAGCCGGTTGGTGACCGCGGCAGAGCGCAGAATAACGGCCTATCACGAGGCCGGCCATGCCGTCGTCGGGCACTACCTACCTAACTGTGAGCCGGTGCTCAAGGTTACCATCATCCCGCGTGGTATGGCAGGCGGGTATACCCTGGCGCCTCCGGCTGATAACGTATGGTATCATTCGCGCTCCAAGTTCATGGATGAGATTGCCATGACATTGGGTGGGAGGATTGCCGAAGAACTGGTGCTGAACGAAATAACCACCGGCGCACGGGCCGATCTGGAACAAGTTACCAAAATTGCCCGTAACATGGTTACCCGCTATGGCATGAGTGAGAAGCTTGGCCCTATGATATTTGGGCAAAAGGAAGAGCTGGTTTTCCTGGGACGTGAGATTGGCGAACAGCGTGACTACAGCGAGTCGGTCGCGGAAGAAATCGACAGCGAAGTACGTCAGATTGTTGGTGAGGCCTATGAAAAGGCCCGATCTGTGCTTGTAGAACGCCGCGACAAGCTCGAGTTGGTCGCTGAAACGCTGATGGAGATCGAGACTCTGGACAAGGATGCTTTTGCTGAGCTGATAGGTGATAAGAAGGAAGGAAATCCACCAGAGAACGCACCTTCCCAAGCAACGCCAAACCGGGGCAAGAAACCTCGAAAATCTACCGGGACAGAGGATGCGTCATCAGCCCTCGATCTACCTCCTGCGCCTGCACCGGCCTGATACTTATTGAGAGAGACAGAAAGCCGGGTATCTTCGAGGATACCCGGCTTTTAATTTTATGTAACGAGAAGCCACGAAAATTCCAGGATTGAACACCTTCTTTGTTGGTACATGACAGTTCAAAGGTGAAGCGATTGAGTTTGTGCCGCTGTCTGCCCCCAGCCCTGCTTGATCCATCAGTACGACATGATCGTGAAGAGCAATTCCCATACGCTCCCACAGCCGCGCCCAAAATATGCTACCCGGATTGCCGTCGCTGGGTAAGCCTGCATCAGCCAAAACTAAACTTCCAGGGTCAGCCAATCCAATACTTCATGAAGAGGCGCCAGAGTGTTATCTATCGAGCCCCCTGTTGTAGAAATCCAGCCGGCATCCCTGCGCTCTCTCGTTTCCTATCATCTCTTTCCTTTGTTACGGCTCACCCGGCGGCTCGACGGTTTGTTTGAAGGCGTCATCCACCCCGATAATGCGGCACAGCCGTAAAAGATCTCTGTGCGTGGTTAGCTGCTCGATGATCTGCGCCTGCTTTTCGCCGGAGCCATACTGGATCATCGCGTCAAACAGCTTGTCGGCCTGTGGGCTGAGCAGCTCGGGATGCTCGTCAAGAAGACGCCGCGATTCATCCCAGTTTGATGCAGCGGTAAAAGCAGCGATAGTCTCCATTAGCTGCTGGATCGCACCGTCCTCCGTCAACCACGCAAAAGGGCCACAACGTTCGTCGATCAGCATCTCTACCTGGGAGATCTCGTATGCCGCTTCCGGCTCTTGCCTCAGCATCTCCAGCGCCTCCTGCAGTAAGGCACAGCCTTCGTCGCGGCGCTTGGAAGCAATGACAACCTGACCTAGGTATGCCTTGCTTATCGCTGCCTGCCGCCGGTTGTCTTGTGTCTCGAATTCGGCCAGCGTCTCAAGATAGAGACGTTCTGCTTCTTCCCAGTCTCCCTGATTGGCCGCCAAATTAGCCTGTCTGCTCTTTTCTATGCCCATCTTTTTGCCGTGCTTTCTCTCATTATTGCTCACATCCTCTCTAAAAAACAGAGAGAAGTCAAGACTTTGGAGCCTTATGCCAACATGTGGTAGTACCCGGAAATAACGTAGACAAGCCGGCCAAGCCCGGTTTGGCGCTCACAACCTCACCTCTGAGAAGCGCAACAGCTCGATACGCGATCTGCGTCCCCTCTCCGCCGAGCGGAAAGGAGGACGCTGCCGACATAGCTGTCAGCCACCGTTGCAGGGAGTGAGGTTCAGCGCTTCTTACCTATCAAACGTGCTATCCTCGCATGCTACCCAACTTGTTCTATTATCTTGGACGACATGTCCTGTTTGAGAGATGTGCCTTCCCGAAATAACATCGCTTCCGAGAGCCTGACATCTAACGTCCAAGCTGTTGAGAACCTTGACAATGTCCCAATTACACTCAGTGCTGGTGACGGATATGGGTGATGCAAAGCATCACTTTTCACCCGTACTTGCCGGATTTTAATCCGACGACATGCTCAAGATGCCAGGATCTATTGGAGTGATAAAACTCGCAGATTAAAATCTGCACTTGACCGGTTACGGATGAATATCGACGGATGGATACCCATCCGTAACAAGCGTCGATGTAGAGCATTTGTCCAATATGACATTGTCAAGGAACTTACAACTAAAGTTTCCTCGTAACTGCTCAGCCCTTAGCTTTTCGGCTTCGATCTGTGCTTGTAAACTCAGGTTGGATATTCGTCACGTCTCACGTTTTACATATTTACCTTTTACGCATTACCTATAGCTACAGTAGGAAGTGCCAGGTAGCTGAGTAGTTACGTTCCCTCTTCATCTCTCCTATTCTACGATATCCTCCAGCCAGACCAACTTTCAGGGACATCTTATGCCCACAATTATGATGTTCTTGACCAAATTGTTAGAATAGGCAGTACATAGAATGACAAATGTCCCGGTGATGGTAAGTGAGGGCGCTGGCTGACTGCCAACCTCATCACTCACAACTCATCACTCACAACTTATCTTCACTGGAGAGTGAGCCCACCAATGGAAACCAAGCAAACTACCCAAATGGTCGCCTGGTTGGATGAAGAACGTCGCAAAGACAAGGCCCTGATCGTCAAGCTGGAGGAGCGAGCAGCTGCTCAGACTGCGCTTCTGGAAGAGCAGGCCAGGCGCATCCAAACCCTTGAGGGAGATCTGGCAGGGCTGCGGACCAATGCCCTCTCGGTTAACTTGTTTGACGAATCGATCTCCCGATTGCGCACAGAAATGAACACCCTGTTTGAGCAGGCCGAGAAGAAAAAGACATCAGAACAAGACATCAGAAAGATTCGGGAAGCAGCACAGGAAAATGTAGCCAAGGCGATTGAAGGTCTCCGCCAGGAAGTTTTGACCCTCGTCGAGAGAGAATCACAGCCACGTCGCGCTGAGGAGGAGCGTCTCTCTCGAGTAGCTGCCGAGCTCCAGAATTACGCCGACAATCTGAGCAAGGGTCTCGAGGAATTCCAGCGATCCCTGACGTTCCTCGAAGAGCAGCGCCGCCAGGACAGCAGACGGCTCTCGGATGTCCATAGCGAGGTGACGGAACTTAGTAAGCGCGTTGAGGGTCAGCAGACAAAGTCCGAATTACTGGAAGAGCTGAGCAGACGTAACGAACGCACCCTCACCGAGATGACAGGCACCGTGATGGAAATGAAACAACAGCGGCAGGCTACAGCTGAACAAGAGGCTCTCGCCGAGCAGAAGCGGGAAAAGCAGCTCACCGATGGTTTGCGCCGGTTAGAAGACAATCTCAAAATCCTCGCCAAGCAATCTGAAGATTGGGTAGTGACACACCGTACGATGAAAAAGCAGGTTGATGACTTTGAGCGACTCGCCGACCGGGTAGATCGGCGTCTGAATGAAGTCGCCGAGGTGCAGCGTCTCTCTGAAGAGCGCTTCCGGCATGAATGGGAAGAATTCCAACAAGAAGACCAAAAGCGCTTCCGACAGTTCACGCTCACCAACGAAGAGGCCTGGCGTGGCAACGAAAAATTCACCAAGACGATCACCGAGCAGATCGCCAGCCTGATTGAGCAAACGGCACAACTGACTGACCAGCTGCAATCGCTCAGCTCTGTTCAAAGAGAAACGTTAGGCAGCTTGATGAATCAGTTACAAAGTGCCCTTGATTTGATGGATAATACGACCAAAACTTCTTCATAGGTAGGGAGTGGGGGAACCATGCCTTATGTGATTGGCACCGCCGGGCATGTCGATCATGGCAAATCATCGTTAGTTGAAGCACTGACAGGCATCGACCCAGATCGTCTGGTCGAGGAAAAAGCACGCAGGATGACCATCGACCTGGGCTTTGCCTGGCTGACACTGCCGGGGGGAAAACAAGTCGGGATCGTGGATGTGCCGGGTCACCGTGACTTCATCGAGAACATGCTCGCCGGGGTCGGCGGGATCGACGTCGCCCTTTTTGTGGTTGCCGCAGATGAGGGTGTGATGCCACAAACCCGTGAGCATCTGGCGATCCTGGACTTGTTGGAAGTCTCGGATGGCGTTATCGCCCTGACCAAAAGCGACTTAATCGATGATTTGGACTGGCTCGATCTTGTCTCACTTGATATTGCCGAGATCACAAGCCAGACGGTCCTGAAACATGCGCCGATCATCCCTGTATCGGCGCGCACAGGGCAGGGGCTGGATCAACTGTTGAATGCTCTCGAAGAAGCTCTAGCAGATCGTCCTCCCAGGCCCGACCGGGGCAGACCGCGGCTGCCTGTCGATAGAGTGTTCACCATCAGCGGCTTCGGTACAGTAGTCACCGGCACGCTGACGGGCGGTTCTCTGGCCGTTGGTGATGAGGTAGAGATAGTTCCCCCAGGCCGCAAGACGCGCATCCGCGGATTACAGAGCCACAAGGAGGACATCCGGGCAGCGCTGCCTGGAAGCCGGATAGCAATCAATTTAGGAGGGGTTAGCAAGGAGCATATTCGGCGTGGTGATGTGATCGCCCTGCCGGGCCTTTTGGACGGCACTACATTGGTCGATGTTCATTTCCGCCACCTACCCGACGTAGAGCGGCCGTTAAAGCACAATACCCAGGTCAAGCTTTTCTGTGGCGCGGCCGAGACTGTCGCGTATGTTCGCCTGTTGGGGCATCAGGAACTGCTGCCGGGTACAGAAGGCTGGCTCCAGCTTCGCCTTGAAGATCCCTTAGCCCTGGATAAAGGCGACCGGTTTATTTTACGATATCCTTCGCCGCCGCAGACCATAGGGGGTGGTGTTGTGTTAGATCCACACCCGCCACACCGCTGGCGGCGATTTAAGCCCGAAGTGATCTCCCGTCTAGAAACACTGGCGGCAGGGTCGGCGGAAGATTTGCTGTTGCAGACTTTGGAAGAACATCCCGCTCTTACGCTGCAACAACTGCCATCACTGACCGGCCTGGGAATGGCCGAGGTCATGGAAGCACTGGATATCCTCCAGGCGCATGAAGAGGTAATAGCCTTCCCGGATGATTTACTGATGGCCGGTGCAGCATGGGCGCGGCTCTCCGGCCAAATTACCCAAGAGCTTCGAGCTTATCATGATTTGCATCCACTCCGGCTGGGAATGCCGCGTGAGGCCCTACGCAGCCATCTTAAGATCGAAGGGAAGCTGTCCAACCACTTAATAGAGTTAGCGTCGCGGTCCAACCTTCTTGTCGATGAAGGAATGGTTATTCGCCTGCCTGAACACTCAGTCCATTTCACCAAAGATGAACAAACAGCCATCGAGCAGCTGTGGGATGCTATCCGGGATGCCCCCACTTCACCGCCCAGTATCAAGGAAGCCACAGCTATTGTGGGATTAGAGGTGCTGCAAGCTTTGTTTGAGCAAGGCCGATTGATACAGCTTAGCTCCGATGTACTTCTAGACACCGATACGTATCACAGACTGGTACAGGAAGTCGAGGAATTTATCAAAGCTCAGGGCTCTATCACCGTTGCACAGGCTCGTGATCTGTTCAATACCTCTCGCAAATACGTTTTGGCTTTGCTTGAGCACCTCGATGCAACTGGAAAGACACGACGGGGCGGAGATGAACGGGTCTTGAAGTAAGCCCTTCCCCAACTACTGAGACGCTTACCGAAAAAGCAGCTGTAGAAAAATCAGTACCGGTATGAGGCAAACGAATAAAAAAACAATCGTGGCCAGGACAAGCAGTACCTTGACGGCAGATGAGAGCCCAGGCTCTTTCTCTTGTTCTCTATCTGACAAGAGATGATCGAGTCTGCGGATCCGCTGGTGCAGCCGCTCTTTTATTGAGCTATCATCACGATAAGGAGGCTTCCAGGTCATCCTTTTGTGCCCCTCTCTGTCCGTATAACCACTTCATTGTACCTTTAGCCAAAAAGAAATCACAGGGACATTCTTGTCGATGTCCCTGTGATAGATCTGTTTTACTATTGTTTTTTATGCAGCTAGTGTCTAATACTCCGGCATTGGCGGAGCGGCGGGCTTCTCAGGCTCCGGTAGATCGGTGATCAGCGCCTCCGTGGTCAGGATCATGGCTGCAATACTGGCAGCATTTTCCAGCGCGCCACGGGTGACCTTGGTCGGGTCGATAATCCCGGCCTTAATCATATCGGTAAACTCACCAGTGATGACATCGTAGCCGATCTTCTTGTTCTTCTTTTCTTCCTGCATGCGGCGCACGGTATCAATGATGACCGCGCCATCTTGCCCGGCATTGGCAGCAATCTTGCGAATAGGTGCTTCCAGAGCGTTGCGGACGATGCTGACACCGGTCTGTTCGTCGGCATAGGCCATCGACACATCATCGAGCGCAGGAATGGCATTGACTAGAACCACACCACCGCCTGGCACAACACCTTCTTCAACTGCCGCGCGAGCAGCCCGCAGCGCATCCTCGACGCGATGCTTCTTCTCTTTTAGCTCAACTTCAGTCGCAGCACCAACACGGATGATGGCAACACCCCCGGCCAGCTTAGCAAGACGCTCCTGAAGCTTTTCACGATCGTAATCAGAGGTGCTTTGCTCAGAGGCAATCTTGATCTCCTCGATGCGACCCTGGATGGCCTTCTCGTCGCCTTCACCGCCCACAATGATTGTGTCGTCCTTGGTGGCGACAACCTTCGTGCAGGTGCCGAGGTCCTCAATTGTAGCGCTTTCCAGTTTGCGACCCAGCTCTTCGGTAATAACAGTTGCGCCGGTCAGGATGGCGATGTCTTCCAGCATAGCTTTGCGGCGGTCGCCAAAGCCGGGTGCCTTGACGGTCAGAACGTTCAGCATGCCACGCAGCTTGTTGAGAACCAGTGTCGCCAATGCCTCACCATCAACATCCTCAGCGATGATGACAAGCGAACGCTTACCTTTATTCAGCAGCTTTTCTAAGAGAGGCATCAGATCGGCTGCAGCGCTGATCTTCTTGTCGTGAATGAGAATGTAAGGCTCTTCGACAACTGCTTCCATCGACTCTGGACTGGTGACGAAATAGGGGCTGCCGTAACCGCGGTCGAACTGCATACCCTCGACATACTCAGTCTCGAACTGCATGCTCTTGCTCTCTTCGACCGTGATGACACCATCTTTGCCGACCTTCCACATAACTTCGGCGATCAGGTTTCCGATCTCGGCATCTTGAGCTGAGATGCTGGCAACGCTGGCGATCTCTTCTTGTGTATCGATCTCGACTGCCTGCTCACGGATCGCCTGGGCGATCCTTTCGGTAGCTGTTTCAATCCCACGCTTGAGCAGCATAGGGTTAGCGCCAGCAGCGACATTCTTCAGACCTTCGTTTACCATGGTCTGAGCCAGAAGAACACTTGTGGTTGTGCCGTCACCAGCGATGTCATCGGTCTTGGTGGCTGCTTCTTTGATCAACTGGGCGCCCATGTTCTCATAGGGATCTTCCAACTCAATGTCTTTGGCGACTGTAACACCATCATGAGTGATGGTTGGGGCACCAAACTTTTTGTCCAGCGCGACGTTA
Organism: Anaerolineae bacterium; assembly: GCA_016927375.1. GTDB lineage: Bacteria > Chloroflexota > Anaerolineae > Aggregatilineales > UBA3940 > JAFGMS01. Next base: position 5,248 of record JAFGMS010000246.1, on the reverse strand, counting down.
CGCCCTTTTGGACCGAGTGTTGTGGTCACCGCGCTCGCCAGGGTATCAATACCCTTCTTTAGGCGACGGCGCGCTTCTTCCGAGAAAGCTAGTTGCTTTGGCATAGGTTATAAACCTCCCTAATTCTTTAGTAACAATGTGAGAAAAGATGCTTACGCATCAAGAATGGCGAGAATATCGCTTTCTTTTAGAATCAGCAGTTTCTTGCCATCAATCTTGACCTCAGTGCCGCCATACTTGGCAAAGAGAACATTCTGGCCAACTTCGACATCCATCGGAATGCGCTCGCCGTCTTCATCCCGGCGGCCAGCGCCTACTGCCAGGACAGTGCCCTTCTGAGGCTTTTCCTTGGCTGTTTCTGGAATGTAGAGACCGCTCTCTGTGCGCTCTTCTTGCTCCAATGGCTCAACGACAACTCGATCACCTAATGGTCGCAGCTTAAGCGTCATAAGTCATTACCTCCTGAAATATCTGTGGTTTTTCTAATTAAAAACCGGATTAGGTGCGATTTAGCACTCTTGGTAGATGAGTGCTAAATCCGCGTGTAGTATACGCACTGAACGGAGCAATGTCAATAGCAGTATGCGCTACAGTAAGCCAATTTTGGCAATTTCTAATATATTTCTTATAGCAACACCTTCGCCAGTCATGTCATTCCCGAAAGCAGGAATCTATAGGGATGCAAGTGGATTCCCGCTTTCGCGGGAATGACAGTGCGAGACGTGCCGATGAGGCAAAACAATAAAACCATCTCCGGGAAATCCCAGACCAATTTTAATGCGTCCGAACTTCTCGTTAGTTTTCACGTATCACGTTTCACTCATTACGTCTCACGCGTGAGTTGCATAACTTACTGCGACTCGACAAACGCCAAATTGGCGAAGGTATTGTTATAGGAAACCATTCGTCCTCTTCACACCCTTGACAGGCTAATGAACGGCTAATAAAATGCAGACTTTAGCAGAGACTGATGGAAATGACATGGCTACTACAGATATCGTAATCGCCACCCGGCACTTTACACGGCGGTTTGGCGACCTTGTTGCAGTGAACAATCTAACATTAGAAGTCTTCCGCGGAGAGATTTTTGGTCTCTTGGGGCACAACGGTGCCGGAAAGACGACTACCATTCGCTTGCTGAATGGCGTGCTTGCAGCCAACAGCGGCAGCGCCCGCGTTTTGGGTTTTGACCCCAGTAAGGACGGAACAGCGCTACGCCGCCGGACAGGTGTCTTGACTGAGAACCCCTCACTGGATGATCGCTTGACTGCCAGAGAAAATCTGCTCTTCTACGCTGATATCAATAATGTCCCGCGAGGAAAGGCACCTCGACGGATCGAAGAACTTCTCGTCGATTTCGAGCTGCTGGAGAGAGCTGACGAGCAAGCCGGTGGGTACAGCAAGGGCATGAAACAGCGTCTTGCTCTTGCACGCGCGCTTTTGCATGAACCAGAACTGCTCTTTCTGGATGAGCCAACGACGGGTCTCGATCCGGTAGCCTCTCTCTATGTCCGGCAGTTAATCACCCATTTGAGCAAGCACAAAGGTCGCACCGTTCTTCTGTGCACGCACAATCTTGTCGAGGCACAGCGATTGTGTGATAGGGTCGCCGTCCTGGAACATGGCCAACTGTTAGCGGTCGGCACGCCGGCTGACCTGGGTCATCGCTTTGGCAAGGTCCACAAGTTGGCCGTCGAGCTTGAGCACGAACAGGTTCCGCAGGCCCTGGAGATCTTAAAGCAAGAACAAGGCATTACTGTTGAAGCGGAAGATAAGGTGCTGCATATCATCGGCGCAGTACGAGAGAGAATACCTGCTCTCATTCAATTGCTCACAAACGCCCATATTCGCATCTACCGTGTCACTCCACAAGAACCATCCCTAGAAGATGTCTACTTCGCTCTGCATGGTGAAGGTGAGAACTCATTATGAACTGGCGTGCCGTTGGGGCTATTATCAGAAAAGACATAAAGGTAGTCCTTCGCAGTAAAGCGGTGCTTCTGCCCATCATCCTTGTACCTCTTTTCATACAGGTGATTCTCCCTGCCGCGCTAGGGCTCGGCGTTAATCTCATACCGCAAAGCTCTAGTGAAATGGAAGATCTGGCCCAGATGATGAGCGCCATGCCGCCAGGCTTACAAGAGCAGCTCGGCAGCCTGGATGAGAAGCAGCTGTTTCTTACATTGATGCTTGTCTATGTATTTGCGCCCTTCTTCCTGATCGTGCCTCTGATGGTCTCCAGCGTAATTGCAGCCGACAGTTTTGCAGGGGAGAAGGAACGGAAGACACTCGAAGCACTGCTGCATTCTGCTATCACCAATCAGGAGCTTTTAGCGGGTAAGCTGTTAGCCGCCTGGCTGCCGGCTATAGCCGTCTCTCTGGCCAGCTTCCTGCTCTATGGCGTGATTGCAAATGCTGTTGGGTGGCCTATTCTGGGACAGATCTTCTTTCCAACAACAATGTGGTTTGTGTTGGTGCTGTGGGTAGCGCCGGCAGTCTCTGGGTTAGGTCTCGGCGTAACGGTGCTGATTTCGAGCCGTGTCAAGACCTTTCAGGAGGCTTACCAATTGGGAGGTATTATTGTTGTTCCGATTGTCGCTTTGGTGATCGGACAAGCTGCCGGGGTATTGTACCTAAGCTCCGGATTTACATTTGCTTTGGGTTTGATTGCCTGGTTGATCGATGCTGCTCTCTTATGGTTAGGCATCAGAACCTTCCAGAGAGAAAGATTGTTGGCCCAACTATAGAGCACGGTAGCAGAGATTTGTCCAACTACCGGTACGCGGGCTCCAAGCCTGCGTGTTAATAGTCGCGATCTCGATCCACAACATTCAGTAGTGGCTCTTCAGCGACATACCGCCGCAAGTTCTCAGCAAAGATATCCGTTGCCCTTTCGTCATAGTGTGGTGTAAAACCACTTATATGAGGGCTGATGATAACATTGGACAACTGCCAAAGCGGACTACTCATCGGCAAAGGCTCTTCAGAAAAAACGTCCAATGCTGCCCCCCTGATAGTCCCCTGAACCAGCCCAACCAGGAGCGCCTCCTCATCCACTACATCACCACGTGCGACGTTAATCAACACCGCCTCCGGCTTCATGGCAGAGAGCGCAGCCGCATCTATCATGTGATACGTATCTGAAGTCAGCGGAACCGTCAAGACCACGTAATCACACTCCTTCAAGAAAGAATGAAGAGCCTGTGGCGGATAAATGCGATCTGGCAGTTCACCCTCAGGGTCACCGACACCCGGTTCAGCGTATCGCTCATCAGCCAATATGCGAACGTCTCGTTTGACAGCTAATACTTTCATACCTAGTGCCTGAGCCAGGTGCGCGACATGCCGCCCAATACTCCCATATCCCACAATGCCCAATGTAGCATCCCGAACCTCAGACGGCACATAACGATTCCATCGTCCTTTGGGCCAGGCCGAATTGGCTTTGTCCTCGAACATCTCGGGTAGGTGATGGGCAAAAGCCAGTATCTGAGCCATCACATATTCGGCTATCGGAATAGCATGGATTCCGTTAGCCGTTGTAAACATCACATCGCTCTGCATATAAAGAGGGTGCTGGAGAATCGAGTCGGCCCCGGCACTATGAAGCTGGACCCAACGCAAATTCGATGCATCCTCCGGTAGAGGAACAGCCTCCCAGGCATAGATGACTTCCATATCGCCAACAATATCGAGGATTTCATCCGCCGTGCGTGCTTCACGCCGTACAACCTCCAGCTCGGGAGATATTCTCACCAGCTTATCTATCAGTGGCTGCTCAAAGGGCAACGTCACAAGTACGTTAATCTTCTGCTGCATTTTCGCCTTCCTCTTCCTGTGCAGGGATAGAACGTCGTGGCCTGACTACCAGCTCAAAGCTTCCTAATACAAGGCTCAATAATCCGAGCCCCAGAGTTCCCATCAGCGCCACACGAACTGACCTGACAGATAATCCCAGCACTGTTGGCTGCCCGGCCGGTATAAACGGCGTTACGGTTGTCGTTATTCTTATGCCACCACGCGGTGTAGGTGTTGCCGCAGTTGACATCATTTCAGGAGTGGCAGTATGGGCAGGGGTAAAGGTCGGTTCAAGTGTGGGGGTGTTTGTTGGCTGCAGTGTTGGCGCAACCTGTTGTACCGGAACAGGGGTGGGCTGTGGTGGAAGCGTGGGCATTGAAGTAGGAACGATAACCACATCACCGCCACCTGTATCTAATACTATACTGTCTTGAGAATCAGCAGTACGACCGGCCGCATCGACGAACCGGACATAGATCGTCTTGAGGCCGTCACCTGAGCCGGTATCCAGCCGCCAGCTCACAAACTGCGACCAGGGCTGCGAAGCTGCATTGGCAAAATCAGGACTATTGCTGATCAGAATCTGCGATGCGCGGCCTATCCCCCCTGCCGAGCTGCCGAATATCTCTTCGTTAGTGAGAGCCAGGGTCACATCCGGATTATTGGTGGAATAAGCGTCGTTATTGATGAAAACCGGCAGAACGTTGGGCTGTGCAGAAAAAACAACGGTGTAGTATGTCACGCCATCAGGAGAAGGTGCTACACCGATACCTACTTCACGCATCGACGCATGGAGGATATTCTGGACATGTCCGGCCGTCGAGCCCAGCCACCAGTTCACCGCCTGCTGAGGTCCTCCCATGCCTGCGTAGATGTTCTCGTTGGCTCGAGAAGCCGGATAGCCGGTTGCCAGCACACGATCAAGTGCACGGGTACCGCCCGCACCATCATGGGTCACTTGTCCTATGTCACGCTGATAGTCACTCTGTACCTGTGCAGCCTGCGTCAGTAAGGAGTTGAGCGCGTAGGGCGTCAAGCCATTGGCTATCCGGGCAGCGTTAACGCCAGACAGAATCTCAAATACCGCAGCCGAATCCTGCAATGTCTCAGCATGCGCATGTGCGGGAGGCGGGGCCAAAAGCAGCAAAGATACGGTAAGCAGCAGACAAAGAAAAATAGACTTGAGCATAATCTTATTGTAACGCGGAGGGGCTGCCTGCGAAATCCAGAGAGAGCCATATATGTCCAATCATCTCTACCCGATTCCATAGCCGGCGTCTATAGCAGAAAAAACGCAAAACCACTAAAGCAACCCTGTAAGACAATCCGTAGCCGTGACGGTCGGATTGAAATCCGACCTACGCGATACCTGTCAAGATATGCCGGCTATCACAACCAATCCTACGAGCGTCAGGATAGGTATCGGCAACAGGGCGACTTTAGCGGCATT
>JAFGMS010000245.1 GCA_016927375.1 Anaerolineae bacterium | reverse complement strand
GCTCGGTACTCAGCACTTGTCACTTCGGTGACACCGCTTGGCAACTTGGATGTAGGCCAGGTCAAAAAAGGAAATTCCTATAGGATCGAGTTAGCGTTCGTTACGGATATTCATCCGTAACGAATAGTATGCAGATTTCAATCTGTGAGCCGGATGCCGCTCACTCTATCCCAGCAGGCTCTCCGTGTTTTGAGGCATGCCGGATTAAAATCCGACAAGTACGGGTGACGGATACATATCCGTCACCAGCGCTCAAGGCAGCACTAGACGGTTTGACGCATTGACGCAGCACAATGAGTCGTTGAATCATTGCGATGAGTCAACGACTCATTACACCGAGTCATTGAATCACTGCAGTGATTCGTTGACGCGGCACACTACATCTTCGATGTTCTGCATCGAACAAAAAAAGTGCTCCCCTCCTTGATGAACAAAAGAGGGGAGATACAGTGTGAAACAGGTTAGTCGACGTACTGCGAGCGGCTGTCGACGACCTCACCGAGGGCGTCGTAGACGGTGACTTCCAGCGGCATCCGGCCGGGCAGCGAGTGCGTGGCGCAGCTCAGGCAGGGGTCGTAGCTGCGGAAGGCCATCTCGACCATGTTCAAGATGCCGTCGTCGACCTTGCCTTCGTGGATCAGGGCCGAGGCGGCTTTCTTGATGCTCAGGGTGATCGGGGCGTTGTTGTTGGTGGTGCCGACGATCAGATTGACACGGGTGATGAGGCCGTTCTCATCTGTCTCGTAGTGGTGGGTCAGCGTGCCGCGCGGCGCTTCGACGGTGCCGATACCCACTGTTGGGGTCTCGGTGGGAATGGTTCGCACGTTCGGGTCGGTGATCTCCGGGTCGGTTGCCAGCTCCACCATCCGCTCAGCGGCATAGAGCAGCTCAACCAGGCGAGCCCAGTGGGTTGCCAGCGTGTGGTGGACCGGCTTGCCGCCCAGCGTCTGGTACATCTTCTCGTAGGCTTCCTGGGCTTTGGGCGTCGCCATGCCGTCGGCCGCGTTCAGGCGGCTGAGCGGCGTGCAGGCGTACATGCCCGAGTCTTTACCGTCTACGAAGCCCTTCCAGCCGACGTTCTTCAAGTAGGGGTACTTGAGATAGCTGTAAGGCTCGACGTGCTCGGCGATGTGCTCGGTGTACTCATGCGGAGCATATTTGACGAACTCGCTGCCGTCCGGATCGACCACCCTGACCAGCCCATCGTAGAAGTTGACATGATTATTCTCATCGACCAGGCCCATGTAGTAGGTCTTTTGGGTGTAGCCCTCACTGACGATCAGGTCGACGTAGCCGCTGTTCTGCAGCACGATCTGATCGAAGAGATCGAGCGACCACAAAGCGAAATCGACGGTGTCACGGGCCACCTTCTCGATGGTCTTGCGCTCTTCCTCGTTGATGGCCTTGCTCATCCCGCCGGGAAGGCCCATGGCCGGGTGAATGACGCGCCCACCGATGATCTTGATCACCTCGTGATTAGTCTTGCGGCAGTTGATGACCTTCAGGCCGGCCTCGATGCCCACCTTGCCGATCACGCCCAGCACGTTGCGCTCGGCCGCCGGGGCATCCGGCCCGACCACGAAGTCGGGGCCGCCCAGGGCGTAGAAGTGGGTGGTGTGATCGGTGCAGTAGAAGGCGCTGTAAAACAGCTCGCGCAGCTTCTTGGCCGCAGAGGGCGGATCGACGTGGAACAGATCATCGAGCGCCTTGGTCGCGGCTATGTGATGTGCCTCGGGGCAAACACCGCAGATGCGCTGGGTGATGCGCGGCATGTCTTCTGCCGGGCGCCCGATGCAGAACACCTCGAAGCCTCGCAGCTCCGGGACCTGAAAGTAGGTATTGGCGACCTCACCTGCATCGTCGAGGAAGATTTCGATCTTCCCGTGCCCTTCGAGACGCGTGATAGGATCAATGGTAATTCGTTGTGTCATCTTTTTTGGCCTCCTAGTCTTTCAGGCTCGGGTCGAGGCGCGGAATTTCACCGACCGGTGAGGCGACTTTATCACCGTTCTGCTTTTCGAGACGCACACGATGCATGAGTGAGTGAGCCAGGCCAAAGCGGTAAAAGTACCCCGCCGGGTCGGGCAGCGTATCGAGAATGGCATCGATCTCTTCCGGCGTATCGGCATCCAACACCGAAGCGATGGCGGAGATCAGCTTGGCGCCGGCATCCACCACGCCTTCAGGCGGCCCGTAACAGCCTTCGCAGCCCCTGTTGACCCGTGGGCACAGCGCGCCGCACCCTGCCCGTGTGGCGATACCCGCGCAGAACAAGCCCTGATCCAGCAGACAGATATCCGGGTCGGGGATGATCTCGTAAGGACGGTAGAAGCGGCTGATCTTCTTCTCGCCGCGAACGCGCGGGCATTCATCGCAGACCGTCGAAGCCCGCCCGATGGTCGAGCCGGCCGGCGGCAGCTTGCCGCTCAAGATGGCATCGATGGCCGCCAGCGTCCATTCCGCTTCGGGCGGACAGCCCGGCAGATAGTAATCGACCGGGACGACCTGGTCGAGCGTCTTGACAGTGTTCCAGAAACCGGGCAGCGTCAGGATGCCTTCCGGCACCTGTGTTTCCATCTGCGGCAAAACACCGTCAGGGTTATCGACACTGGGGGCATCGAGATAGATGTACTGCATCATCTGCCGGCTGTCGTTGAAGTTGGCCAGCCCCGGGATGCAGCCCTCGCTGGAACAGCTTCCATAGGCAACCATGACCTTGCTCTTGCTGCGCAGAAGGTGGGCCCATTCGGCATTCTCGTCGGTGCGGATGGCGCCGTTGAACAGGCACACATCGATCTCACCGTCGGCCATGGCCTCGACATCTTGCCTTTTGAAGTCCATCACGCATGGCCACAGGACGATATCAAAGGCTTCAGCAACATCCAGGATCTTCTCGTGGATGGCCAGGACCGAGATCTCGCATCCTCCGCAGGAGGCAGCCCAGTAAAGGGCGAGTTTCGGTTTAGCTTTAGCGGCCATAAGCGACCTCCTCATCGGCTTCGAGGTGGGCGAAATGTGATGCGATATCGTCGATACTGTCGGTGATGTTAGCTTGCCAATCGAGCGGGCCGAGCCGGACGATGGCATCCGTCATCCGGATGACGGTATCTCTAAAAATGTTGCCCTGAGCGGCAGAAGCCCATCCTAACTGGACGCGTTCGGGATCGACGCCAAGCTGGGCCAGCGTACGGCGCAGCAGCGCCATACGGCGCATGGCTTTGTAATTTCCCGACTCATAATGGCACTGCCCAGGATGGCAGCCCATCACCAGAACGCCGTCGGCGCCTTCTCGCAGCGCTTTGAGGACGAATGTGGGGTCGAGCCTCCCGGTGCACATGATGCGAATATCGCGTAGGGTAGTCGGATAGCTGAAGCGGCTGATCCCTGCCAGGTCGGCTGCGCGGTAGGAACACCAATTGCACAAGAACCCGACGATCACAGGATCTCGGTCGCCCCAGGCCGGATTGATTTCACTGTATTTGCTGGGCATATCTGACAGCTTCCTTTCTACTTCGCTTCGACCGGCTCCGCGCCGGCATAAGTGACCCGCTCACCACCTTCTCGTACATCATACAGAATGCCCTCGATCTGAGACATGAGCTGATCGAAGGTATAGTGCTGTCCGCTGATCACCTGGCTTGGGCAGGCTGCTACACAGGTGCCACAGCCCTTGCACAATGCCGGGTTGACGCGGCTGACGCCCAGGTCTTCGATGTAGTCGATGGCGTTATAGGGACACATGTTGTTGCAGATGCGGCAGCCGGAGCAGCGTTCTTCGTCGATGCTGGCACGGATGGGCTCGATCTCGACCTCGCCCCGGCCGATCAGGTTCAGCACGCGGGCGGCCGCCGCGGCGCCCTGCGCGACGCTGGCCGGAATGTCCTTCGGACCCTGGCAAGCGCCGGCGATGAACACGCCATCGGTCATGGTCGCAACCGGGTCGAGCTTGGGATGGCGCTCAATGTAAAAGCCTGCTTCCGAGCAGCCGATGCCGAATTGGTTCGCGACCTCTTTGGCGTCCGACTGGGGCTCAAGCCCGTTCATCAAGATGACCATATCGACCGGAACACGGCGCTGTTTGCCTATAAGCGTGTCTTCCACCTGGACGATCAGCTTGCCCTCTTCACCAGGTGTGCGGGCCGAATCGGTGACCTCGGCCACGCGCCCACGCACGAAGTGCACCCCTTCCTCTAACAGCCTGTGGTAAAACTCTTCATAATTCTTCATCGGCGTGCGGATATCGATGTAAAAGCTGTAAACCTCCGCGCCGGTGCGCTCGATGACCAGGTGGGAAAACTTAAGCGCTGCCATGCAGCAGACGGCCGAACAGTATTCGTTGTAGTTCTTGTCGCGGCTGCCCACGCAGTGAATGATGGCGACACTCTCGGGCCTGGTCACGCCGTCACGCAGCACGACCTCGCCGCCGGTTGGTCCGGCCGCGTTGGTCAGGCGCTCGAACTCGAGGTTGCTGAACACATTGGGCAGCCGCCCATAACCGTACTGTGAAATGCGGCGGGCATCGAAGATCTCGACGCCGGTCGCCAGGATGATATTGCCGACGTTGACGACGACAGTCTCGTCTTCTTGCTCGAAGTCGATGGCGCCGGTGGGACAGACCTTCTCGCAGGCCCTACAGGTACCCTTCTGGAAATAAATACAGCTTTCCATATCAATGACCGGGTACTTAGGCACGGCCTGGGGGAACGGCCGGTAAATGGCTGTGCGGTAGCCTAGACCTGCTTCAAAAACGGTATCGATCACCTTGGCCGGGCATTTGGCCCAGCAGTCGCCGCAGCCGGTGCACAGATCGGTGTTGACCTTGCGCGCCTTCTGGCGAATACGAACGGTGAAGTTGCCGATGAAGCCGTCGACCTGCTCGACCTCGGAATAGGTCATCATGGTGATGTTGGGGTGGTTCCCCACATCGAACATCTTGGGCGTCAGGATGCAGGCCGAGCAGTCCAGGGTAGGGAAGGTCTTATCGAATTGGGCCATATGCCCGCCGATGCTGGGCTCGCGCTCGACCAGGTAGACATGGTGGCCGGCATCGGCAATCTCAAGGGCGGCCGAGATGCCGGCAATGCCGCCGCCGACGATCAATGTCGGCTCTTTGATCTCGGCAACGAGCGGCTCCAGCGGTTCCAACTCGGCCACGCGGCTGACGGCGGCCGCAACCAGGGCCTTCGATTTCTCAGTGGCCCGCTCTATGTCGTTGGGATGCACCCAGCTGGCATGCTCGCGGATGTTGGCCATCTCGAACAGGTAGGCATTCAGCCCGGCGCGCTCGCAGGCCTTGCGGAAGGTTGGCTCGTGCATATGCGGTGAGCACGAGGCCACCACCACGCCGGTCAGCCCCAGCTCCTGGATGTCCTTCTCGACCAGTTCCTGCCCCAGGCTGGAGCACATAAACTTGTAATCACGTGAGACTGCCACGCCCGGCAAACCGGCTGCCCACTCAGCAACCGATTCTACATCGACCGTACCGGCGATGTTGTGACCGCAGTGGCAGACGTATACACCGATTCGTGTGTCTTTCATCTCTTAGAGTGTCCTTTCTGCCATGTCAGGAAAGCGGCGGCATCGGCAGTGCCTTCTTGTCGCGCTTTTTCTTGGGTTTTGGTTGTTCAGGCTCTTCCTGCCCGATCTTGCGGAGCGCTGCTTTCGCAGATGTAATCTCACTTCCAATGCCCAACTCTTTGTTCGAGAGGCCGAAAGCCAGCCCCATCGTCTGGGTGAAATACAGGATCGGAAGGCGGAAGTTGGTCTTGAACATGTGGTTGACCTGCGGCTGGAAGGCATCCAGATTCAGCTGGCACATGGGGCATATCGTCACGATGGCATCGGCCTCGTTCTCTGCTGCGCCATGCAGGATACGCCGTATCATCTCGTATGCGGTCTGCTCGCTGATCTGGGTCATGTGGCCGCCACAGCATTGCGTCTTGAGCGGGAAATCGACCACCGTCGCGCCCAGCGCCTGAAGCAGCTCATCGAGGTGGGTGGGATATTCCGCGTTGTACCGGCTCTCCGGACGGGTCAGCAGGCAGCCGTAATAAGGCGCGACCCGCAGTCCTTTGAGAGGACGCGTCACCTTCTCGGCGATAGCTTCGCAGCCAATGTCCTCGACGACAACGTCCAGCAGGTGGCGGACATGCACGCTGTCTGCATTGTAATAAAGACCACCGGCTGCCAGGGCCTGGTTGACCTGCCGGTTGACTTTGGGATATTTGCTCATGTAACCATCGACTTTGTGCAGGTTCAGGTAGCACATGTTGCAAGGCGCGACCACATCGGTGAGCCCCTCCTGGGCTGCTAAAGAGAGATTACGGGCGATCAGGCTGTAGGCTGCCACCGAGTTCACGCTGACATATTCCGACGCGCCACAGCAGTTCCAGTCTTCGATCTCTTTGAGGGTCAGGCCAAGAACTTTGCTAACAGCCTCGGTTGATTGCATGTAGGCGCGGGCCGTAGCGCCTAACGAACAGCCGGGATAAAGACCGTATTGATCCTTGGATTGGCTCATGCTACACCTCCTCCTCTGCCGCGATCCGCTTGGCCTCGGCCAGGATGGCATTGAGCTGCGGCATATTGTGGATGCGCTCTGGTATGGGCGGCATACGCCCCTTGGTAATCATCTGAATGCCCAGGCCACCCTGTTTGACGATGGCAAACGGGTTGTGCAAACCAAAGAGGGTCATGGCGCCCAACTCAAAGGCTCGCCCATTTTGCTCGACAAAGCTGATGAAGCTCTTTGACCAATCGACATGAGCGTCTTTGTGGTAATGCCCACGAGCAAGCGCTATTCGCTTCAGTGTATACATGATCGAGGTAATGGGGATTTCTTGTGGACAGCGCACCATGCAGTAGTAACACGATACACAATACCAGGGGGTGTTGCTGGACAGTACCTCATCTTCCATGCCTGCCGAGATCATCGCAAACAAGCCTCGGGGCGTCGTGTCCATATCTGCCGCAGATGGACACGAGCCGCCGCAGGTGCCACATTGCAGGCAATCGACAAGTGCTTCACCGCCTGGAGTCGCCGCGACTATGCGTTCGAGGAAACTTTCACCAGTCCCATTATCCGGCATGGCAAACTCCTTTCGACAACTTCATTTTCTAAGCTGCTAGATGACACACATCAGGGTTGAACTTGACAGAAATGCGCCGCCAGTTCATCCCGCAATAAGATTTAAAGCAACGAGCGTGTTGGCAAGGGGATAAAGACACGTCTCTGGCACCTTCAGAGGCTGCCTCACTCTACTTTCAACCATACACAGGCGACAATTTGCGCAAGTCAGCAAAGTTAGCCTAATTTCCCCCACGAGCCTAGCATAGAATATAAGCCAAAACAATAGATATGAGGTGAAAAGTGACAAATGGCACAAAAAAAAGGAGCAAAAGCAGTATTTTCAGCAAATCCGCGGCAGCAGCTCCCCCGCAGGCAGGTCGACCACCCGGCTGGCGCCGATAGCCGTCCGCGCCACCACCAGCCCGGCGTACCCGTCCACCACCTCGCCGATCCGCGCCGCCGATTGCCCCAGCGGGTGCGACTGCATAGCCGCCAGCACGGCCTCGGCGTCGACCTCCGGCACGATGGCCACCAGCTTGCCCTCGTTGGCAACGTAAAACGGGTCGAGCCCCAGCATCTCGCAGGCGGCGGCAACCGGCGCGTTGACCGGCACCGCCTGCTCCTCAAATTCGATCCCTGTTTTGGAGGCTACTGCCAATTCATTCAGGACGGCAGCCAGCCCGCCGCGCGTGGCATCGCGCAGACAGTGGATATGCGACGAGGCAGCCAGCATGGCATCGACCAGGCCATCGAGCGGCGCCGTGTCGCTGGTGATCTGCGCCTCGAACTCCAACCCTTCACGCACCGACATGATGGCCATGCCGTGATCGCCCATCGACCCGCTGACGATGACCGCGTCGCCGGGCCGGGCCAGCGCGGGGCCGATGTTGACGCCGGACGGGATAATCCCAATTCCCGCCGTGTTGATGTACACCCCGTCGCCGTGCCCCTTGTTGACCACCTTGGTATCGCCGGTGACCAGCGTCACCCCGGCTCGCCGGCAGGCCTCGGCCATCGACGCCGTGACCTGGCCCAGGGTATCCATCGGCAGCCCCTCTTCGAGGATCATCCCGGCGCTCAGGAACAGCGGTCGCGCGCCACTCATGGCAAGATCGTTGACAGTGCCATAAACCGCCAGCTCGCCGATGTTCCCGCCGGGGAAGAACAGCGGCTTGACCACGAACGAATCGGTGCTGAAGGCCAGCCGCCCAGGGCCCGGAAGCTCCAGCACCGCCGAATCGCCCAGGTTGCCGAGCGTGTCGTTCTCAAACAGCGGCACAAAGAGGTGCTGGATCAGGTCGGCCATCATCCGCCCGCCGCTGCCATGCCCCATCACGATGGTCGGGTAGTTTTTGAGCGGGATTGGACACGTCCACCCACTAAAGTCAGGTTTTTCGTCACTCATTAGCAGTCCACTTTCAGCAATCAGCAATCAGCGGTCAGCCCCTGCTGGTTACGGATATTCATCCGTAACCTATACTTGCCGGATTAAAAT